>JAFGLB010000003.1 GCA_016928255.1 Bacteroidota bacterium | reverse complement strand
GTACTCATCCTCCACAATAAGCACCGTTTCTGTTCCGCCTTTCAATTCTTTGAAATCTTCGGGAATTTCATCAACAGGTATATCAGCCGCATTGCAGACCGGGAAAAAGAGATAGAATGTTGTTCCTTCTCCCAAACGGCTCTCAACATCTACAAATCCATGATGCGACTGCATAACTCCATAGACAACTGAAAGTCCGAGTCCCGTTCCTTTTCCTTTTTCTTTTGTTGTGAAGAACGGATCAAACACGCGAGTATAGGTTGCTTCATCCATTCCTACACCCGTATCGGTTACACTGATGCACACATACATTTCGTCCGATGCCGTCGGAAAACGTTTATGCATATCTTCCTTTTTCCATTGTTCCGCTTTTATTGTAATCGATCCTCCGTTCGGCATCGCATCACGCGCGTTCACACAAAGGTTTAGAAGTGTTTGATGCAACTGTGTGCGGTCGGCAATAATATCCGGTATATCAGGCGCATAGGTTAGTGTAAAAGTAATGGTTTTTGAAAAAGTCTCCTTCAGCATTGCTAGAAGTTCATGTATAAGATCAGGTACATCGACCGGCTTAAAAACAGCATCCGTTTTTCTGGCAAAAGTCAAAATCTGCCGGACAAGAGCCGCTCCCCTGTCGACCGCCTGATTAATGGCTGCAATAGCTTCTGTATTTTTCTGTGAATCGTCCAGATTTTTTTCCAGGGTCGATGCGTACCCGAGAATAATCGCAAGAATATTATTAAAATCATGTGCAATACCGCCGGCAAGCGTCCCTATGCTTTGTATCTTTTGCGATTGGAAAAATTGATACTGTAATTTCTTTTGTTCCGTAATATCTCTCATAACAACCTGAATTGCCGGCTTTCCTTTAAAAAAGGTAGGGATTGAAGTAGTCTCCACGTCAATAACTGTACCATCAAGGCGTATAAACTTTTCTTCCATCGGCGGCAATGCTTTTCGTTCCTTCAATCCTGTCAGGATGCGCTGTTTGACAGTTTCCACATAATCAGGATGGATCATGCTCATAACCGGGAGTCCGATCAATTGAGATTCATCCGTTGCTCCGATTAATTTTAGACCGGCAGGATTAGCAAAGACGATCTTTCCTTCACAATGGACCGCGATAGCATCAGGTAAATACTCTACAAGACGGCGATAACGCTCCTCGCTCTCCTGCAGCTGCTGTTCTGCAAGCCTTCGTTCCGTGATATCCCGGAAACTCCAAACCCGTCCAACAGGCCGTCCTTCAATCCTCTGAGTGCGAGAATACCGCTCAAATATCCTGCCGTCGATAAATTCCAGCACATCGAAACTTTCAACTTCCGGATTAGAATAAAGAGCTTCCACATTTTTGACAAAATCTTCCGGTGATTTAAGCTGTGACAAGACAAAATTAATAACTTCCCTGTCCTTGCCCTTCTCCATAATACTTTCCGGAATATTCCACATCCTGACAAACTGGGCATTATAATTTGTAATATTACCCTGATGATCCACAACTAAAATTCCATCTGCGGTGGATTCCAGGGTCGCCTGAAGCAGCGAAAAAGACTGCTGTATTTTTTCTTCCTTTTGTTTCCGGTCTTTAATATCGCGGTGAATGACAAGATGGCCGATCAGACTTCCATCATTACTGAGAATCGGATTGATCGTGCCTTCAGCGTATACCAATTCTCCCGATTTCGATTTATTTATGACTTCACCGGACATCACCTGTTTTGAAAGAAGCGCCTTCCAGAATCCCTCGTATTCCTCTTTTGTAATCTTGCCCGATTTGAATATTCTGGGCGTTTTTCCGACGGCTTCTTCATAACTGTAACCGTACAAGCGTTCAAAAGCCGGATTTATAAAAACAATAACACCTGATGCATCTGTTATAAAAACAGCATCCGGTGAACACTCAATACCAAGCCGGAATTTTTGAAGCATGTCCTCCGTTTTCTTCCGTTCCGAGATATCTGTCATTATGCTCAGAATTGCTTTCCCGCTTTCATACGGTATCAGCTTTGTTGTATTGATGGTATCGATCCTTCTTCCGTCTTTTGCCAAAACAGTAATTTCATACGGCGGGATTTCTTCACCGCTCATATGCCTGCGGTACTTTTCAATAATAAATTCAGCATGCTCAGGAACAATGCTATTAAGAAAATTAAATTCAGAGGAATAAAATTCTTCTTTGGAAAATCCTGTCATTTCTTCGCATTTTTCATTTACATAAACAACCCTCCCGTTGTATACAATCAGAATCATATTAGGCGATTTATCAGCCAGCGTCCGGAATTTTTCTTCGGATTCTTTTAATATTTCCCCCGCTTCTTTCCGTTCTGTAATATCCCTGATTATGCCCTGATGAAATTTACGCCCTTCGATTTCAATTATGCGTACGCTCAATTCCACAGGAAAAGTTGAACCATCTTTCCGGCGATGGATTGATTCAAAAGTAACGCCGTCTTCCTTGAACCCGGCTTTAATTTTTTCCGGAAGCACTTCGGGCGGTATAATATGCAAATCTCTCGCATTCATCGCCAGCATCTCTTCACGCGTATACCCGTATGTTTCCAATGCCTGGTCGTTCACTTCAATAATGTCAAGATTTTCATTAACCAGAATATATATATCGTGCGCATACTTTATCAGGTATTCGAAATGCTTAAGAAATGCCATCCGTTCAATTTTTAGCTGACGTTTTCTATTCCGCCACCAGATGAAAAAAAATATTCCGGAAGCAAGGATTAATAAAAATGCAGCTCCGCTTATCAGCCATAATTGATTTAAAATTGGTGCATACACTTCTTCCTGGTCAACTTTTGATACCATATACCAGGGCGAATCCGGCACCTTTCTAGTTACAGCCAGAACTTCAATCCCGCGGTAATCTTTTCTTTCCACAATACCTTCAATACCACGCACCGCCATTACTGCCGGAAGCTTCTGGCTTGAAGCAGGCAGTCTCAGGACAGACGCCGTATTGTCCCTGTGCCTGAGATTGTTAAGAAAAACAATTTCATTGCCGCATCGTTCTATCAACAAAGACTCAGAAGTTCGGCTGGCGGTAGGCCATATTTCAATAATGGGAAACAGCAGTTTTTCGGGATCAATACATAACAATAATACACCGATCGCTTTATCATTGCGATTTATATTTGTCATAATCGGAGTTATTAAAAAGATCCGTACATCCGATAAACTATCACACCGGTGAAAATCCGATAAGACTGCTTTTTTCCTGACAGCCGCCTCTCTGACCAATCCTTCAACATGCGCCCGAATAATTACAGGTGATGCAGAACTCGAAATATATGCGTTTCCCGATGTGTCAAATATGTAAGCCGCCGAGTATTCATAATATTTCAGGAAAGAATTAAGCCAGGATTTTATCTCGTATTTTTGAACAGAACTGTTCGGCGATTGGAGATAGGATTTTACACGGGAAGAAATAAAAGCATCGTTAATGATAATTTCCGCATCGCCAAGTCTCTCTTTTTGCCATTGAGTGATCTGCTGGATTTTTAAATCTGCAATTGCTGTAAGTTCAGCATGCTTTTCTCCGATAATTTTTTTCTGATGGCTGCGATATAAAGAATATGATACGGCAAGAATTGCCGCCGCCAGAAAAAGAAAGAAAAGAACAGCTTTTTTAATCATCCGGAGGTCTCGCTTACCGACAGTCATACACAGCTCTTAATAAATTAATAATTAGCCTTTCATTATTTGCGGCTTTTAAACCTATAAAATTTCACTCACGGAAGCAACAATCTAAAAATCCTGGGGAAATACCCGCACTTAAAATCGGATTAACACCCTGGGAAATAATTAAAAGTCTGTAATGAAAAAGGAAATATTGATTCTCGGCTATCTTCTGTTATATTTATGGCTATTAGAACTATAATTAATCAAATAAAAGGCCTTTTTTATGAAATTTATAATCAGATATTCAATTCTTTTAATCTTCATAACCGTTTCAACTATTCAAATTAAAGCTCAGGACTTAGCTGAAGAATTAGCCAAAGTGGGTGAACTAAATGCAAAGAATTATGTGAGCCCGATCTTCGACGGTTTTGCAGCCGATTTGAATTCGGCTTTTTTTCATTCCGCTGATTTGCACGAATCACTGGGATTCGATATAGGAATAAAATTCGGCATGTCATTGGTCAAAGACGCGGATAAAAAATATAATTTCGTTACGCCTTCCCGGCTGAATTTTGGCGGAGGTACACTAATTGCCGGCGTAGATTATGAAAGCTCCGTTCCGGATGTTCCAACTGCTGTCGGCGCAACCAATGCAAAAAAATCCGTCAAGATGCTTCCCACAAGCAGTTATTACCAAGCTTTCCACGACCTCCACAACGATGATGTGCTTTTCGAGATTCCGGATGGATTTGATCTGCCCGCGGTACCCATGCCTATGCTTCAGGCTGCTATAGGTCTGCCTCTCGGCCTGGAAGTGATGGTCAGATTTTTACCGACATTATCGGCCGGCGACGTCGGAAAAATCAACCATATGGGATTCGGCCTTCGGTACAGCATCGATCAGTGGATACCGTTATGCCCCGTCGATATCGCCGCCCATTTTATGACGCAAAAAATAAATTTTAAATCGGATGCCGATAAAGACATTTTTAAAGCGACCGGCTACGCATACGGTATTGAAGCAAGCAAGAAACTTCTATTCGTGACCGTATACGGCGGATTCCAGCTGGAAAAAGCTTCTTTCACTCTTTCGCAGCTCGAGGGCGAGTTCTCTACTCCGGACGGTTCAAAAACGCCTTTTACTATTCCTGAAATGACATTTGACGGAAAAAATAAATCACGTGTCACGCTCGGACTTCGCGTATTACTGGCTGTTGTCAATATACACGCAGAATACAACATTGCTTCCAATTCAGTGTTTGCCGGCGGCATCGGTATCTCGCTGCGGTAAATCCATAAAGCATATTCTATTAAAAGGCCGGTTCTTTAAGAATCGGCTTTTTTATTGATTTCTGATAACTTGGAGTATCAGGATGAAATAGTATGGTATGGCTGATATTTAAGTCCTGACCAATATATATTAGATTTCCGATTTCTTTCCGGGTAAACCAGACAAAAGAAATTGGAAATCGGGCCGATTTTTATTTCTCATAAAAATTTCGTATCTTATTAATGCCTCAGGAATGAAGTTGAGACTGAGGCATTTTTATTTTATTTGAGGAAAAATGCAGGAACTTAAAAACATACGAAATATCGCGATTATTGCGCACGTCGACCACGGCAAAACAACGCTTGTTGATTATATGCTCAGACAGACCGGTACTTTCCGTGCCAATCAGGATATGGGCACACGCGTCATGGATTCAAATGACCTGGAGAGAGAACGCGGAATAACAATACTGGCCAAGAATACAGCGGTGATATACAAAGATGCAAAGAAGAAAGAAGATTATAAAATAAACATAGTCGATACTCCGGGCCACTCCGATTTTTCCGGCGAAGTGGAACGTACACTAAAAATGGTAGACGGAGTTCTTTTATTGGTCGATGCCGCAGAAGGGCCTCTGCCCGGAACAAAATTCGTTTTAAAAAAATCTCTTGACCTCAATCTTCTGCCTATCGTCGTTATCAACAAAATCGACAGAAAAGATGCCCGTGCTCATGAGGTGCTGGATGAAGTATTTGAATTATTCCTTTCGCTGGGAGCGCATGACCAGCAATTGGATTTTCCGATAATTTACTGCATAGCAAAACAGGGAATAGCAAAAAAGGAACTGGATCAGGAAAGCATAAATCTTGAACCCCTTTTCGAAGCAATAATCAATCACGTTCCTCAGCCGGCGGGAGATCCTGAGGGTTCATTCCAGATGCTTGTGACGACGATCGATTACAACGATTACCTTGGACGGCTTGGAATCGGCCGTGTATCGCGCGGTAAAATACGATTCGGCAGTCCCATGAAAATTATTCATCGCGACGGATCTATAGAAGATGCACGGGTAACAAAGATATACACATTTCAGGGTTTAAAGAGAATAGAAGTCGAAGAAGCCGGCACAGGCGATATCATTGCTGTTGCAGGAATGGAGGATGTCGATATCGGCGAGACAATAGCCGATGCGATGAATCCGGATCCCCTGCCTTTTGTTGCAATAGAAGAACCCACGCTTTCCATGAATTTTATCGTTAACAATTCACCTTTTGCAGGGCTCGATGGAAAATATGTAACCACCCGCCATCTTGGCGAGCGGTTAACACGTGAACTCCGTTCTAATGTGAGTTTAAGAGTCGAATTAACCGACTCTCCCGATGTTTTTAAAGTAAGCGGCAGGGGCGAACTGCACCTCGGCATACTCATTGAAACCATGCGCCGCGAAGGCTACGAGTTCCAGGTATCGCGGCCGGAAGTTATATTAAAACGGATCGATGATGTAGTCTGTGAACCGATAGAGCATGTAATCATCGATGTGCCTGACGAATACGTCGGGGTAGTTATTGAAAACCTGGGCAAGCGAAAAGGCGAAATGCGGCATATGCTGCAGAATAACGGAAACACGCGCCTCGAATTTCTAATACCTGCACGCGGATTGATCGGATTCCGGTCGGAATTCATGACACAGACAAAAGGAACCGGCATACTCCATCATATTTTTCATGGTTACGAACCGTTTAAAGGCGAGCTTTCGCACAGGACGCGCGGTTCTCTGATCGCTCTGGAAAACGGTGAGTCTGTTGCATACGGAATGTGGAAACTTCAGGAGAGGTCGACATTCTTTATAGAACCGGGTATTAAAGTTTAT
>JAFGLB010000036.1 GCA_016928255.1 Bacteroidota bacterium | reverse complement strand
GTAGTATTGCATTTTAATTAATATGACCATTAAAAGGAAACGAGCACTAGTGCCTTTTTTGAGAAACCTTGTTTATAAAACGCAAGAATTATTATTAGAAGCGGCACTAGTTATAACACCAAAAAAGAAATTTATTTTGGAGCAGAATTTATTTTTGCTTTGTATTCAGATGGCGTCATTCCTGTAAACTTCTTAAAAATAGAGTTGAATGTTCCTTTCGATTGAAATCCGGAATCGAAAGCAATACTGAGTAAATTATAGCGTTCATTCTCCGGATCTGTTAATCGATTCTTAAATTCTTCGACGCGATATTGATTTATCAAATCATAGTACGATTGGTGAATCTTTGTATTAATAACTTCAGATAGATTGTGGCTTGATGTCTTCAGCCGATCGGCAAGCTTTTGCAAAGTGAGGTCGTGACTGAGGAAAGGTTTGTCTGATAGCATTAAGGCGAGTAGTTTGCGTTTGATCTCTTCGGCACTCTCATCATTTAGTCCGCTTCTTCGGTACTTTACATTACTCACGCTTTGCAGAGAAATTAAAGATGGATCAATGAATATCTCCGGCTGTTTCAATCCCATATATCCAATCGAATAAATTAGTATAGAAAGGGGAATATTCAACAGCGCAGTGATTATACCAAGATGTAACCTAAATAAATATGCGATAGAAATAAGTGCAACAATTGACCAGATAATGATCATCCCGAAAGTAAGATACTTCAACCAATTGAGATTGATCAGGTCAATATTGGAATATGTATCTTTGATGCTCCGGTTATACCCTACAACGACCTTGATGGTAAGAATAGTATAGATGATTCCCTGAACCGGAATAAAGTTATCGAAGACCGAATAGATAGGATCATGAATATTCAATAACATGTTATTCAAAAACGCGATTTTCTCTTCACCGCTGGAGAAAAAAACGGGAGCAGTTATACAATAAATTGCCAGAACAGGAATAAAATGTAGAATATCAATCGCACTAAGGTGCTTTTGTCTTTTTGAGATAAGTCTGGCGTACAGATAAAAGAGCGGGCCATAGAGAGCAGGGAAAGGGTACGAAAATCCCATTAAATGGGGATAAAGCCTGTACCATCCTTTGGAGTAATAGACCACAGCGGCAAGTTCGATAGAAAGTGCAAGCGTCGCTACTGCTAGAACCAGATTTGCAGTGTGATTTTGTTTTTTTGTAAAAAGAAATACAGAAAGCAGCACACCCTGTAATGCAGCTAAAAGATAGAGAGTATTAAAGATTTCGTTCATTATTTGGGCTTTATTATCTTTTCTCAAGTTAATCATGAAAATCAAATATTACAAATTCCTGGATAAAAACATTTAAAAATGAATAAGCTATTGTGTCAAGCAATGCCTCTTGCGCTTCACTTTTCTTTCATATAACTTCGTTCTTGATATGCCTTTACTGATGAATCCAATAACTCATACGAATTGACAATAGAATAATGCAACGATACCTATCAAACAGAAGAGTCATTCCTTTTACTCTTGTCCTTGGCGGAGGAGGAGCCCGCGGCCTGGCTCATATTGGAGCACTGAAAGCATTAGAGAAAAACGGCTTAATTCCTTCCTTAATTGTAGGGACCAGCATGGGGGCGGTTATCGGAGCCATGTATTCGCAGCTGCAGAGCACTAAAGCGGTTGAGATTAAAACCAGAAATTTTCTTGAAAGCGATTTTTTCAAACGCATTGGGCTCGATCAATTTTCTGATACTGACGACGGGAATTCAGGTTCCGTGTGGGAACGTTTCGCTGCACATCTTCGCCAGCAATATATGCTTTCAAAATCCGTACTCGGAACCGGGAGTTTTGCACAGGAACAGCTTACGCAGTCAATGCAAAAACTCCTTGATGACGCAGATATCAGGGATTTGCCTGTTCGTTTCGCTGCAGTGACCAGCGATCTGGCAGACGGAGAAGAACATGTGCTTACATCCGGTTCTGTCGTTACTGCAGTCACAGCAAGTTCTGCCGTGCCCGGTATCATTGCTCCTTTATCTGTAGATTCTCACCTTTTTATTGACGGAACAGTTACAAGCACTATTCCCGTGCCGGCTGCATTATCATTGTCGAAAGATCCAATTGTTGCGGTCGACGTTCGTCATAAACTTGACGGCTTTAACAGCTACAGGCACGGATATGAAATAGTCATGCGTGCCGGCGAAGTAACAACACGAAAACTGAACGATCTTCATCTTCAAAAAGCAGATATTATACTGAAGCCGGATGTTCAGAATATAGAATGGAATGAATTTAAATATATTGACCATTGTATTCAGGCAGGCGAGGAAGCTGTTGATGAAAACAAGCATAGACTGATCAGGAAACTGACCAAGCGCCCATTCCGATTTTTCCGCTGGTAGCTTAAAAATTGCTCAAAACGGCTTTCATATCTTCGGGTAGTTCGGAATCGAATTTAATAAATTCCTTAGTCGATGGATGTATAAATCCGATCGTCTTTGCATGCAGGGCCTGACGCGAAATCAACTTCAGAAGGTTGGCGGCTTTTTGCGACTTCTTTCCTTCCAGGCCGTTCCATATATTACTGCGGCCGTTATATGTAGGATCACCGAAAACCGGATGACCGATATGCGCAAGATGAACTCGAATCTGGTGCGTGCGCCCGGTCTTTAAATGAAGCCTGAGTAAAGATAAAAAATCGAATTCCTCTAATACTTCGTATTCTGTAATTGCGGATTTCCCGTCTTCTGTTACAGCAACTTTTTTCCGGTCGCGTTTGCTTCGTCCAAGACTGGCTTCAATCGTTCCCTTGCGGGACTTAAAACGCCCCCACACGATTGCCCAGTACTCCCGGTCTATTGTCCGTTTTGAAAATTGTTTTGCCAAAAACGCATGAACAGCATCGGTTTTTGCTATAACCATCAATCCTGTCGTGTCCTTGTCGAGCCTGTGCACTATACCGGGTCTGAGTTCTGTATTGATTTTTGACAAATGGTTGCAATGGAATAGAAGCGCATTAACAAGCGTTCCCGAATAATGACTGTACGCAGGATGTGTTACCATTCCAGCCGGTTTATTTACAACCAGCAAAGCTTCATCTTCGTATACAATGTCCAGGGGTATGTTTTCAGCAAGTGCGTCGGGACGCGGCGGCCGGGGGAAGGTAATGTCGATTGTATCGTCAGGATTCAACTGGTAGCTTGATTTTACAGCTTTTCCATTTACCAGCACCATACCGGCTTCAATTGCCTGCTGAACTTTACTTCTCGTTGCATTCTCGATACGGCGGGTCAGGTATACATCGATACGCTTGCGATGTTCACCGGCGGGGACAACTATACGCCTATGTTCCCGTTCTTCCGAATTTCCATCTGAGGATGGATCAGGAGATATAACCGGCATTTTTTTTATTGGTTAGAAAAAGTTTACACATCGCTTTTTTCTTCGCCTGCAGCATACTGCACCGTTTCCTCTTTGACAGCAGCCGCGGATTTATCCAGGTCGGTAAATTTTTTATAAAATAAAAGAATTAAAGCGATACCTGTAGAGACCGAAGCATCTGCAATATTAAACACTGCAAACCGGTCCATATAGAATCCCAAAAAATCGATTTTAAAGAAATCCATATCTATAAAATCAACCACCTTACCGTAGAATAACGGGGCATATCCGAATATGACGCCGTAAAAACAGCGGTCGATCAGGTTGCCGATCGCACCTCCTAGAATTACAGCCAGAGTCAGGCGGATAACCAGCGCTTCGTTCCGCACTTTGTAGAGATACACGAAAATACCGATGCTTGCGATAAAAGTAAAAAGCGCCAGGAACAAGCGGCCGCCAATTTCTATCCCGAATGCCATTCCTGGATTTTCAATAAACGTGATTCGCAGAAAATCGCCGATCACCGGAATACTCTGCCCGAGCTGCATGCCCTGGTGGTAGAAATCTATAAAAGGAAGTGAAAAACCCTTAACCAGCAGTTTGGTTATCTGGTCAGACACGACAATTGCCAGAGTAACATATAGAACGCGCAAAAAAACCTCGTGTTATTTGAATTAAAGAATAGAATACCCGATTGGTGATCCAGTAAAGTACAAATTCGAGAGCCGAGTTATACATTAAAACATAAATTACCGATCGATATCTGTCTGAATTATTTTCCGCCCAGCTTTGTTTTACAATCAATGCATTGATGGGCATGCGGCACCGCTTCCAGCCGTTCCTTTTCCATTAGATTTCCGCATTCCGTGCAGAATCCGTAAGTTCCCTTTTCGATGCGCTTAAGAGCGTCTTCAAGATAATTTAAAAACTTGCCTTCACGGGACGCGAAAAGGAATGTTTTCTCCCGCTCCATTGCATCCGTACCCTGTTCCATGTGAGATGAGTAAGTGGAATTTTCAATTTCATACTGGCCAGTTGTAACATCCATCATGGTCGATTTCAGCGATTCCAGCTCTTCAAGAATTTCCTTGCGTTTTTCCAATATGATGGCTTTAAAATGCTCGAGCTCTTTTTTACTGAATCCTTTTTTTGAAGCAAGAACTTTAACTTTCGGTTTCTTTTTATCGACTTTTGATTTCAACGCTGAACTCCTGACAGCTGTCTTCGCTTTAGATTTCTTTACAACTTTTTTCTGTGCCATAACTCTCCTCATTTTATAACTGCATCAATATATACTAATTTTTCTCAACTGCAATTGCGCTGGATTCGCCGTTAATATCTTCGTCTTTTGCACCCTGTTTCAGAGCTTCTGCGCTTGAAACCGATTTTAACTCTACTGCCAGCGTTTCTTGCTGTATATATTCACCCATGTGCTTCAGTGCTTTTGTAAGCCTGTCAGACGATGCATGGAAAATACGTATCCTGTCGGTTACTTCAAATCCCGAATTTTTCCTCAAATTCTGCACCCTGTTGACAAATTCGCGAGCAAGACCTTCGTCAACAAGCTCATCCGTAAGCTCCGTATCAAGCGCGACGGTTATCTGGCCGTCCGTTTCCACCAGCCAGCCCTGGATGTCTTCGTGCAGAATTTCCACGTCCGAAGCATCGATCGTGAATTCGTTCCCGTTTATATTCAGCACCATCGTGCCTTCCGACTGCAGTTTATTCATTTCGTCCGAAGTCAGATCACGAAGCCGTGCGGCTATCGGTTGAACAGATTTGCCGAACTTTGGCCCCAACGATTTGAAATTCGGTTTTGACTTTTTCTTTATTAGCGACGATTCGTCTGTAATATATTCTATCTTCTTCACATTGATTTCTTCCAGAATAACATCTTCCATCTGCTCGACCTCTTTACGATCCGAATCAGACTTCACAGGAAGAATAATCTTCTGCAGAGGCTGCCGTACTTTTAAATTGGATTTCATTCTCATAGCGCGAACCAGTCCGACAATTTTTATAGCATGCTCCATCCTGTGTTCAAGTTCAGCATTAATTATGCCCTCATCAGCTTTCGGCATTTCGTCCAGGTGAACTGATTCAAGCGCTTTACCGCTCCCTGATGTCAGATTTCTGTACATCTCTTCGGCCAGGAACGGCGTAAATGGAGCAATCAGCCTGGTTATAGTCAATAAGCATTCCTGAAGCGTCTGGTATGCCGCAATTTTATCCTTGCCGTTCTCGCTTTTCCAGAAACGGCGCCTGTTGCGGCGTACGTACCAATTTGAAAGCTGGTCGATTGTGAAATCGCTGACCGCCCTTGCAGCGCGCGTGACATCGTATCCGTCAACCGCCTGAAGATAGGTCTTCACCAGCGTGTTCAGCTCCGACAAAATCCACCTATCAATCTCCTGCCGCTCATCAGCCGGAATTATCTGCTCGGTTCCGTCATATTTATCTACATTGGCATAAAGAACAAAGAATGAATAAGTATTCGTAAGAGTACTGAAAAACTTACGCTGTACTTCGCCGATACCTTCTTCATCGAATAATGTGGTTCTCCATACCGGACTTTGCGAAACAAGATACCAGCGTACAGAATCTGCTCCGTACTTTTGCATTAATGCGAACGGATCCACCGTGTTCTTCTTTGTCTTCGACATTTTTTGGCCGGTCTTGTCGAGAATCAACTCGTTAACAAGAACATTTTTATAAGCGGGTTTGTCGAATAAAAATGTCCCTATGGAATGCAGCGTATAAAACCAGCCGCGTGTCTGGTCAACGCCTTCCGAAATAAAATCGGCAGGATATGATTTATCGAATATTTCCTTGTTCTCAAACGGATAATGCCATTGCGCAAAAGGCATTGAACCCGAATCGAACCATACATCGATAAGCTCCGGAGTGCGGTTCATCGTCCCGCCGCAATCGCACGTAAACGTTACAGCATCTACATGCGGTTTATGAAGATCTAGCGGTTCAGGCACGTTCTTTCCTTTTTTAAACTCTTCAACACTGCCTATGCATTTCTGCTTGCCGCATTTTTCGCAGATCCATATCGGCAGTGGAGTGCCCCAGAAGCGGTCCCGAGAAATCGCCCAGTCCTTGTTCTCCTCAAGCCAATTCCCGAAACGGCCGGAGCCGACTTCAGGCGGAATCCAGTTTATCTGCTTGTTCAGCTCGATCATCTTTTGCGCATAATCCATCGTGCGTATGTACCACGACTCTCTTGCATAATACAGCAGAGGTGCGGAACAGCGCCAGCAGTGCGGATAACTGTGCAGGTACTGCTCTTTCTTGTACAGAATATTCCGCTTTTTCAGATCCAGAATAATTTCCGGATCGGCATCTTTAACGAACTTGCCCGCAAAATCCGTGACTTCCGGATTGAACGCTCCCGATTTATTCACGGGATGGATCGTCGGCAGTCCGCACTTACGGCCGATCTGGTAATCGTCTTCACCGTATGCTGGAGCCATATGTACGATGCCCGAACCATCCTCGGTCGTTACAAAATCCGCAAGAACAACATACCACCCCTTCTCTTTCACCTGGTGATACGAATACATCCTTTCGTATTCTTTGCCCTTCAGAGCAGTTCCTTTAAATTTTTCAAGAACTGTATATTCATCGCCCAGTACCGAAAGCCGTGCTTCAGCTAATATTAATTTTTCACCTTTGTGTTCAGCCTTCACGTATTCTATTTCAGGATGAACGGCAATGGCAACATTCGAAATTAAAGTCCACGGTGTTGTCGTCCACACCAGAAAATATGTATTGTCTTCGCCTTTGACCTTCAATTTTATATATACGGAAGGATCTTTCACATCTTTGTAGCCGAGTGAGACTTCATGCGATGATAACGGAGTTTCGCATCGCGGGCAGTACGGCTGAATCTTGTGTCCTTTGTAAATTAATCCCTTTTCAAAATACTGCTTGAGCGCCCACCAGATAGACTCGATATAATTGTTGTCGAAAGTAACGTAAGGATGCTGGAGATCAACCCAGTAGCCCATCATTCGGGTCATGGCTTCCCAGTCAACTTTGTACTTCCAGACCGATTTTTTACACTCTTCGTTAAAATTCGCGACTCCGTACTTTACAATATCATCTTTGTGCTTAAAGCCCAGAGTTTTCTCGACTTCGATTTCAACAGGCAGGCCGTGAGTATCCCATCCGGCTTTCCGGTGCACCTGGAAACCTTGCATCGTTTTATACCGGCACACGATATCTTTCAAAGTCCGCGCCATTACATGATGAATTCCGGGTTTCCCGTTTGCTGTAGGCGGGCCTTCGTAAAAAGTAAACTCGGGTTTACCGTCGCGCGTTGTAATACTCTTTTTGAAAATATTCTTTTCATCCCAGAACTTCAGTATTTCCTGTTCAAGTTCGTGATAATTCAGTTTGTCTGTGAGTTGTTTATACATCTTAATTATTTACGATTGAGTGATTATGTTAATTTACGATTTTATAGAGAAGAAGAGACGCCGATCCCTTAACTCCAATCAATATTCAGATCTGTATCCTCTTTACGACTTCTTTCATAATTGCCGTCATCTTCGGTTCGGCCGCTGTGGATACTTTCACGATCTCATCAAATGTAGTCGGCTTCAGCATTTCGGGGAAACATTCATCGGTGAGTATGGAAAAACCCAGGACTTTTATTCCCATATGCACGGCTGCAATCACTTCCGGCACCGTCGACATGCCTATTGCATCCGCTCCGATAGTCTGAAGAAAACGATACTCTGCCGCTGTCTCCAGATTCGGTCCCGGCATAGCCGCATATACACCTTTTCTTACCTGTATCTTTAATTCAAAAGCTGCCTGCTCGGCCAGGCCTATAAGTTCTTTATTGTATGCTTCCGACATATCGGGAAAACGAGGACCAAGCTCTTCATCGTTAGGACCGATCAAAGGATTGTCGCCCAGCAGATTGATGTGATCGCTCATTATCATCACATCGCCTTTTTGAAAATTCCTGTTAAGCGCACCGGCAGCATTCGAGATAAGAAGTCTTTCCACACCCAGGAATTTCATAACCCT
>JAFGLB010000035.1 GCA_016928255.1 Bacteroidota bacterium | reverse complement strand
CGAGCATCAAATCCATATACATTTTGAAATGAATGTAGAATCCCTGCCTGCGGCAAGCAGGCGATCACCGATCGGATTTGCCTTTTTATATGCGTGACTGTAAAGCAACCCCCTAGAGTCCCCCTTCGTAAGGGGGACACAGAAATCCGAGAATCCCTATTGAAAAATCTCTCCCCCTACAGGGGGAGATTACTTGTCCGTCGTCTTTCGCGTTTTTTGCGTCCGCCTTCTTTTTGGCGGATTGGCGGAAGAGGAGGGGCATAAAGCCCATATCAAATTTCATTTCTTTTTGCTAAGTTAATACAGCAGAATAACTTCTATACTCTGATGTCTTTCAATATTTTTGAATGGAAAGGCATATGATACAAATCTCTGTCCGCTGGTACAGCGAGCTTAATGATAACATTCCTATTGAGCAGCAATATGCCGCATTTATTCATCAAATTGAATCCGGCACAATAGTAAGCGATTTTATATCAGGATCCGGAATTCCACTAAAACAAATAGATCTAATTCTTGCCAACGGAAAATCAGTCAGTTTAGAGTATCAAATAAACGACGGAGACAGGATAGCCGTATTTCCGGTCTTCGAAAGTTTTGATATTTCTTCCGTAACGAAGGTTCGTGAAATTCCCCTGCGCAGGCCTAAATTTATACTTGATGTGCATTTAGGAAAACTTGCCAATCATTTACGCATGCTTGGATTCGATACGCTTTATAAAAACGATTACACGAAAGAAATACTACGCAAAATATCACTGGATGAGAATCGGACATTGTTAAGCAAGGATAAATCGTTGATAGAAAACGGATGTCTCACACATGCATATTTAATAAAAAATAAAGATCCGCGTCTTCAACTGATTGAAGTCCTTGACCGGTTTCAGCTTTTTGCTCTTACTGCGCCTTTCACGCGGTGTATAGAATGCAATTCAATTCTCCAAAGAATCGAAAAGGAAGAAATTATCGCGCGTATTCCGGAAAAAGTTAAGGAATGGTGTACCGAATACCAGGTATGCCGAACCTGCGACAGGATATACTGGAAAGGCTCGCATTATCAGAAAATGCGTGAGTTTATATCAAAACTGCCGGAGAAATAAAAAAAAGCTCAGTGTATAACATACCTGCCGCACATGGTATTTATCTAACGACGTTTTTGAGAAAATAGTGCCGTATATTCATTTTAAGCTTTGTTCAATAACATACTTTTTAGTATGTTTAATTTGAATCATTTTATGGGGATTCTGAGTAATGCCAATCGAAGCCAATAAAATTAAGGAGGATATCATGAATATATTTTATTCAATAAAAGAAATACATTTGTTTTTAGTGATTTATATTCTTTCGTTTCTTATTATACTTTTGCTGGTGCCATCCTGCAAAGAGGATACGCCGACACAGTCAGGAGAAGATGTTTGCGAACTCATCAGTGTCAGCGGCAATAGGCCTACGATCCAATGGGATTGTAACAGCGGCACTGTATCATCTTCATATACGTACGACGAATACGGCAACTATAGTTCAACCAGATACGAAGCCAAGTGTGATAACTCACCGGAAGTACACAACGTATATTTTTATGATATTCAATATAATTCAGAAAATGTTATTCAGTCTTTTCAGGCAACGATAGACGGAAAAAGCTGCAGTTGGCATATTTAAATATTTTGTAACTGTATAAAGCCAACGAGATTCTTAAATAAATTCAAACGGGTATAGATTGGAACGGGGATAAAATGGTTAAAGTAATGATTGTAGACGATAGTGAAGACAGCAGAATTCTTTTAAAAAAAATATTAATGAGTTCGTTTAAAGTTGAGATTGTTGAATCGGTGAACGGTAAAGAAGCATTAAACATGATACCCATTCATAAACCGGATATTGTTTTTTTAGATTACGAGATGCCTGTTATGGATGGGAAAGAAACACTTAAATCGATTCGTGCGAATCCTGGTTTTAAAAAACTGCCTGTTATAATAATCAGTTCACACAGCGAAGCAGAAGTCGTCAAAGAACTGCTTTCTTATAAAATAGCGACTTATCTGGTAAAACCATTTAACCCCGAGTATATAGTCAAAATATTAAAAGTAGTTTTCCCGAAGTTTAATGATAAATGAATAAACTTTTAATTATGCAATAAAAATACTTTTCCAGTCTGCCTAACAGGCAGTGAAGCTTGCATTGCTCTAGAAATATTTGCCTATGATTTATTTTCTGAAATATATACCAATTTCCATGTAAACCGGACTAAAATCATTTTATAGAATTCTTGAATAGAATATAGCAGACTTGATGATAGCAACAAAAGAAGTTGAAGAGTGGATCCGAAGCGAATTCCTTCCGAAGAAATATAGCCAGGCATTTGCAAAACGCAAGCTTGGGGTACAATCCGGTGCTGAAATCGAATTTGATGCAGTCTCAGAAGATGGTAAGATAGTCTGTATAATCTCAACAATCCCGGGCAAGACAGCGGACGGAAAGGTCGATACAGATGCGCTGGCGAAGATCCGGGAAAAAACTCTCTGGACAGTTTCGCTCAATGAGAAACCGGAAACTATCGTGTTTGTGTATACAGATAAAACGATGGGTGAACTTCTCAAGGAAGAAAAGGGAAACGGACGCTTCCCAAAACACATTAAAACGCTTCTTGTGAAATTACCGCCAGATCTGGAAATGAAGCTTGCAGAGATGAAGAGCAGGGCGGTGGAGGAAATAAAAAAAAGGATATAAAGGCTTCATGATGGGTGCATCAGATCAAGATAATCAGCCTGAGATGAGCGAATACAAAGGCAAACCGATTATTCGCATACCAACCGACGACGGTCTGCCCGATGCAACCTCGCATTGGATGTCGTTTGGAAAAAACAAGGCGAAAGCGATTGTAAAGTATTTCGATGTGATCAAGAAGTTTGCGGAACAGTGATCTAGATTTGTGCCTGCTCGCCATTGCGGGATTTAGGACACTCTTCTAGCAAGACTACAGAGATCTATTCCCACCTGCTGCCGGAGCAGCTGCATAGAAAGGTGAATGTGCTGGGTAGAATGTTTTAATTTTACAGATGAAACCACGATTCAACTTTCCGTTGCAAACATCTCTATTCTTTTGTATTATTTGAGTATCCACAAGAACAAGCCGATAAAATGAAGCCAGAAAATAAAGGTGAAATAGTAATATACAAGGCAGGGGATGGAAAGACTGCGATAGATGTACGCCTGCAGGAAGAGACGATTTGGCTTACACAGGATCAAATTTCCAAACTATTCCAACGAGACAGATTAGTTATCACAAAGCATCTTAATAATATATTTAAAACGGGTGAATTGGAGGAAAAAAGCAATGTGCAAAAAATGCACATTGCTTTTTCTGATAAACCAGTTAAGTATTTTAACTTAGATGTAATCATTTCTGTTGGATACCGTGTAAATTCTAAGCGCGGCACTCAATTCCGCATCTGGGCAACACGTATACTACATGATCATATTGTAAAAGGCTATACTGTTAATGACAGGCGATTGAAAGAACTTCATCAGGCAGTTCACCTTATTACCCAATATGCAGAACGCAGGGACCTTTCCGGTGATGAGGCAAAAGCTTTATTACGTGTCGTTGAAGACTACGCTTTTGCTTTGGATCTTTTAGATGACTACGACCATCAGAAAGTTGCCATTACCAGTACAACTGAACGTAAGGTGAAAGCTGTTACTTACGACGAATCGATACGTACTATCGATTTGCTTCGAAGGCAATATGGTGCTTCCGAATAATTTGGACGTGAGAAGGATGGAAGTCTTAGGGGATTGCTGGATAATGTATTCCAGACGTTCGAAGGGAGAGATCTGTATCCGAGTCTTGAAGAAAAAGCTGCAAACCTATTGTATTTTCTTGTGAAGAATCATTCTTTCGTTGATGGAAACAAGAGGATTGCTGCGGCTTTGTTTCTTTGGTTTCTTGAAAAGAATCGGATTCTTTATCGGAAAGATGGAACGAAACGTATAGCAGAAAATGCTCTTGTTGCCATGACACTTCTAATTGCTGAAAGCCGGCCGACAGAGAAAGATATTCTTGTCCAGGTGGTGGCTAATCTGATAAATAAAAAGAATATTTGATTGCCGAGGGCGAGGATAAGAATTACATAAGGTATTGTTACATAATGAAAAATGCAGTCTATTTTATTCTGATTTTACTTATCACGCCTCTATATTCACAGGAAATAGAATCCGATATCGATTCTATTTGCACGCAATTAATTAAGTTGAGCTTACAGGATCAATGTATATTATTTAATAAAAATGATAATTCATCAACTAATATTGGGACTCTTTATATCCTCGATTCTTGCATTACAAAAGAACAACTGCCAGACTCATCTCATTGTTGTTTTGTTATTATTTCCACGCAAGAAATTAAAGCATTAGCGGAGAATTCCGATTTTTATTATCATCGACTTTCTCGTTTTACATTAAATAAAGATACAGCTCAAATTGTCTGGGAAGACTATTCTGTCGTTTATGAAAATAATCAGGTAAGTCAAAGACTTGCTGATAGGATATCGAGAAAATATCACCTAACGACTGATGGTTGGCAGGAAGGGATGTCCGAAATAAAAACTTTTGGTTATGGAATAAGAGCAAGCTATTTAAAACGCAAATAGAACATTTCTTCTTAGAATCACTGTGTGATAAAAACAACTATTGTTAAATATTATTCAAATTAAAAGTGTGTGAATGATTAATGAAAAGCACCATTCGTTAAACACGTTAACTTAAAACCATAAATAAATCGATTCATGTTAGCATATAAAGAATTTCATATTAATAAACTGATATTAAACATCTTTTGCCTGTTGTTTCTCATCAATACAAATATTTATGCACAGTGGACACATACTCAATGCCCTTCAGGAATTCTTATTACAAAAGAGAATGATGTTTATTGTGGAACTCAATGGGGCGTACGCCTTCCGTCAGGAAATAATATAATTGCTGAATCAATTAATAATGGTTTACCTAACATCCATTCATATACTGCTGTTAATGCAATCATTGCTAACAATAATAGTATATTTGTTTCAGTATTTGACACAGTATATTTGTCAACCAATAATGGTGCCCAATGGTATACTGCTAATAATGGGCTTTCTGGAACAATTATATCCTTAGCTGCTAATGATGACAAAATATTTGCTTGCAACAATGATCTGGATATAGACTCTTCATTGGGTAGAGTATTTCTTTCAACAGACAATGGTTCAAACTGGTATAAGGTTAATAATGGTATCATCGATAACGAAATTGTTACATCTCTTTTAATAAATGGTAATAATGTCTTTATTGGAACTCATAATGGTGCATTTGTATCGTCGGATGATGGTTTAAGTTGGAAAGCGGTCAAAAGTGGAATGATGATATATGGTGGCATTAATGCCCTTACTGCCATAGGTGATACTATTATTGCAGGGACAAATTATGGAGTATTTATATTGACAGAAAAGGATTCATCATGGATAGCTGCAAACACTGGATTGCCCGAAATAAAGAGTATTTATTCATTAGCAACTTATGGAAATACTATATTTGCAGGTAGCTCTTATGATGTATTTCTTTCAACTAATCGAGGTTTGTCTTGGATATCATTTACGGAGGGATTGGTAGACCTTAGGATAAACTCCTTAACCCGAAACAATACCTATATCTTTGCAGCAACTGATCGAGATGGTGTATGGCGTCGCCCACTTTCTGAGGTGATAACACAAGTAGAAAATAATCATAATTGTAAACCGATTTTCTTTTTGCTTGAACAAAACTATCCTAATCCATTTAATCCGACAACAAAGATAACGTTTACAATCCCGAATTTAGAGCCTTCATTCGTGAATTCCGTAAAATTAAGGATCTACGACTTTCTTGGGCGAGAAATAGCGACCCTGGTGGATGGAATAAAATCTCCCGGTGAGCACAGTGTCGAGTGGAATGCAAAAGGACTTTCAAGCGGCATCTATTTTTATCGGTTACAAGCAGGATTATATACAGATACAAAAAAACTTGTATTGCTGAAGTAGTTTTATGTTATTGTCATCCAATTGCATCCCTCCTTATTCTTTTGTATTTTCTAATAAATCTTAATTCTTAAATCTTAATTCATAATTCTATTTCATCTGCCCCCGTAGCTCAGATGGATAGAGCAGCGGTTTCTCCCGCTAACGCGGGATCCGCAATGTAACTTAAAAGTTAGCCGCACTTCGTTTGCTAACTTTTGTTACATTGGGACTAAATCTCACCAAGTTGAGCAAAACATCTAACTTTTCAAAACATTATTCTGAATACATCATTCTGTTTGACCTGACTATTCATTTAGATAAGTAAAGCAGCGGTTTCCTAAATCCAAGAAAAATTAGCAGAACCCATCCAAATTCAATTCTTTAATTCCGTATAACACTTTAAAGTTGGCACTCATATTCAACCTTTCACCTCAATAATATGAGGTGTAAAATGTTCCTTTCAAAAGTAGGTGATATATATTATTTATTTTTCACAGATGAGAGCGGAATAAGGCACAAAGTGACAACGAAATGCAGAAATAAGTCAGGAGCATTGGAGTTCTTAAATAATTTTAGACGTGAAAGATATGAAAAAAGAAAGAGAACAAGGGCGCTCAAACTTTCGGATTTCACTCAGGAATTCGTTGAATATTCAAAAGGAGTTCATTCAATTAAGACTCAAAAAACGAATCTAACAGCATTTAAAGAATTCCTGAGAATCGAAGGCGATATGTCATTGCATTCATTTGGTATTAAAGAAATTGAGCATTTTCTTGGTATAAAGAAAAGAGAAGCGTCCGAATGGACTGCAAGGAAATACTACGGTTGTCTTGCGGCAGCTTTTGAAAAGGCTGTGCAATGGGATTATATTGAAGAGAATCCTTTTAGACGAGTAAAAAAACCGAAAGGTCGTGAGATTATTCCTGCTTTTTTTACAAAAGGAGATTTTAGCTTATTCCTTTCAGTTATTGATAAGCAGGAATTCAAAGATCTTTGTATTACTGCACTTTTATCAGGATTAAGGTTGGCAGAATTGATATCGTTGAGGTGGATAGATATTGATTTCACAACAAAAGTCATCGTTGTATGCAATAGTGATTCATTCACTACAAAATCAAGGAAAAACCGAGTTGTTCCTTTGAATGAAGAATTATTTAAACTGTTAAAGGAGAGAGAAGAAAGAAAAGAAAAAGGTTTTTCTACAGTTTTTTGTAACCAATATGGTGAGAAATTAAAGGAACACACAATTTCACATCAATTTAAAAAATATTTACGGAAAGCTGGACTCAATGAAAAATTGCATTTTCACAGTCTCCGACATTCCTTTGCTTCTTGGCTTGCCCAGAATGGCACTTCAATATATGTTATTAAGGACCTGCTTGGACATTCAGATGTAAAAACAACCCAGATATACAGCCACCTTCAGCCGGAAAATTTGCATGTGGAAGTGAACAAGATCTCGATTAATCTTAATTAAAATGTTACAGTTACACTTTAAAAGAAAAGCCCGGCTCATAACCGGGCATTTTATTATATATAGTCACCATCTATTTTTGTATTTGTTGAAATATTCAAATACACATTAGGAGTTCCAGGTTTCGGTATAATCATAAATCCAAGATGATATGCTGCCGCTATGAATGCACCGTTAGGTGTATAGCAGCGTTTGTTGTATTTCTTTATATACCATCTCTCGACTTTATGCTTTAATCGATAACTGCCACCAATTTTTGGATTCGGTTTTTTTGTTCGCTTAACCAACGATAACCATTCACAAGCTGCATTACAGGCATCCAAATACTCGATTAATTCATTCGGATCTTCATCGCAATCCATACCTGTTGCGGTAAGGTTGGGATGCTTTTTCATAACTTCTATTAAATCGTCTTTTGTCATTGTTAATCCTTTTTTAATTACATATTCCATGATTTCACGCTAAATTCGCGGAAAGTTAAAAATTAAAAAAAATATTGATATTACTGTTCCTTATAACAAAAATATTTATGGAGAAAGAATATTGATTTTATTTTTAATTATTAATTTTCGGCTTTTCTGAACTGATTTCCATGAAAAGCCGGTTAAAAATG
The DNA here is from genome assembly GCA_016928255.1 of Bacteroidota bacterium. Classification (GTDB taxonomy): domain Bacteria; phylum Bacteroidota; class Ignavibacteria; order UBA10030; family UBA10030; genus Fen-1298. The sequence goes on along the minus strand of JAFGLB010000035.1, from coordinate 12,011 downwards.
GGTTAAAAATGCTAAGAATCAAGTTTACCCAATTTTATCTTTTTGATTCCGTATACGTGCGTTTGGTTCTTGTCTGCCGTATTGCTCTCTACTTTTAGCTTCAGCGTATTTCGAAGCACATTGCTAAATGTTTTCTTTCCAAACGCTTTATATCCGGATTGGATTGCCCATGATTGATATGATTCATACAGGAATTGAAGCCGGATAGAGTTGTTTGCATTGTCGTCTTCACAGCGTTCCTGTATATACTCAATAATGGTGCTTATACTCGATAGGATTGCTTTTTTATTGTTTTCTATGGCTGCAGGCGCTTTGAAGCTGATCGAACCATCGCTGTTAAATATATTGGGCATCATTCCCACCAAGCGGTTAAAAATGCCGGCAAGTTCTGCTGAGAGCTTTTCATCTAATTTTGTATCAGCAGCCGTTCCCAGATATTCTTTTTTAAACTCAATAAACTCAAACCTTTGTGTAATAGCAGTGCCAATTTCTGAAAAACGGGGAAGATCGTTTGCCAGGATAATCAGACGTGCGACATTTTGGAAAGTGATCTTGTCCTTATACTTCTTATCCGCAGCAATCATATCACCACCGGATAGTTTCTTAAGCTGCGACATATCCAGATCATTGGTTTTTAATTCTGATGAAAAGTTTAAAAGTTTATCTTTTAGTTCTATTTCCGAAAATCTACCGGTAGCAAGTTCGTGTATATCTTCGTTTGCCACGTTAGGTAGTCCAAGCATAGCGGTTATAACACGGCTTAATACTCCCTTGCCGTTTCTACCGGAACCATACCAAACGAATATTTTCTGATAAGAATAAGTCGGAATAAGCAGGTAGCACCATATTTTCAAGATATAATCTCTAATGTCTTTGTTGTTATCAAACACATCCAATAAAAATGCATCAAACACCGGACATTTAGCCGTAACATCGTATGAAAAAGGCAATTGAATGTTCGACATAAAATCAGGTGTATGTGCCGATAGTGATCTGCTTTTTAAGTCGAAAATACCATTCTTTAGGTTAAGCTTATAAATATCACTATTGAACCGGCCTTCAAACCTCATTTCACTGGACGCCTTCATTCTTTCAACCAAAGCATTTAAATTAGCATTATTTATAAGATCATATGGAAAATAGAACGGCAAAAAGTCGTCAATCTTCGATTTAATCGCACCTTCAGAGATCTGTTTATAGACGCCTGAATCGTATTGATAGAATGACTGGTCAATTGTTGAGTATATGATATTTTCAAAATGTGCAACGACTTTATCAAGTGCATAACTTTCAATGAACTTATCGATAACTCCATCTACCAAATCATCATGGGTATATGCAAATGCAATGGGGCTTTTGCGATTGATAGCACAGATTTCAGGGCAAAGATTGTCTTTTCCACAAATGGTCAAGCATAATTCCGGTTTATATCCATTTGCATTCATAGCGTCAAGATAGTATGCGGATTGTTCCTTGTTATAGTTCTTTTGGTTTTCGAGGAGTTTATGAACTCGATCTCTTCCTTCATCGCCAAATGCCGTCAGCACTGTCCCTAATGCAACGCGTTCTTCGTGACCAATTGACCCACCGACAATTGATTTTTGTTTTATGGATTGTAATGCGCTGCAAAGCCTAAACATTGTATCTATCTTTGCTGCTTTTGGAGGTTTAATGGTATCGATAGCGTTTCTTTTGGTCGTTACAGTATTGCTGGCAGGTTGTGAACAGACTTGCAGTAACTGAATAAGATTGTCCAATGGAGAATGTTCAGTGCACTCCAACGCAACATAACGGGGTTGTTCTGCAAGCTTCTTTATTTCATCGATAGACATCGAATGTAATTCATCGAACGTTAAAGCAATGCTATATAAATTAGATATGCTGTGCTGCGTATTTTCAATACGGATTAATGATACTGTATGATAAATGGATTGATCCAGATATTCATCATAACCTTTGCATAATTGTCCTGCTAAAGCACTATGAATTACCGGTAACGTTACTGACGGTGTAAATCCGCCAAAGAGTTCAGCTGGAATCTCTATGTGAAAACCCTTGTTTCCGCTAAAGCGAATATGTAAGGATTTGGGTGGTATATGGTACTCATTAACGAACCGATTGGTAAGTCCACGTGTAACTTCTAATGCCAGTGGAAGGTTGTCCTTAACATCAACATCGGTTAACAAACGCTCTGCTGATACAATGCCTTTATAACCTGTAACAGTTATTTTACCGTGTAATGACAATTGCGCTTCTGCGTATTTTAAAATCTGTTGTGTATGGAGAAAATATGATTGAAAGGACTCTCGTTTGCCCTGTAATGTTTGGGCGAAATCAACGCTGTTGAATTGATTGCGGTTTGAAACCGAACCTATTGAATATTCACGTATGTTGAATAACGTTTCTTCATTATTAGTCATTTAATATTTTAAGAATTATGTTTTTACAGCGGTGCCAAATAAATGGCGAGTGTTCTGAGTATATGCCGAGAACTGGGCCTGAAGTTTAAAATCTAAGTAAGGGGTCTTACTTCTGTTGAAGTGACGTGGTAATTAATTACCACAATATAATATACGCAATTTTTTTGTCAGATGCAAAATGTTTTTAACTCAAAGCGTTCGATTATCATTTTATCCTTTAAACATCATGTTAAAAAGACGAAAATATTTTTGTTATTTATTGAGAAAATATTAAAACAGGTTCCTATCTAACTGAACCGGTCGGCTCAAAAGAAATGATTGAGTCCCCCTGGCTCGGTTTTTTACCCACATAATAAAAAAAATAGCCCATCACTGAGCTATCTCGATACCCCATCGGTCCGAAATTTTACGGAATCTGTCCTTACGGATAGCACAACCGAGACTCCCAACACCATCTTCCCGGAAGTCCAGACTTGGATTCATTACGAATATATGGCTTGATGAAACGCCATATATAACGGCATAATGTTCCGAATCATAAAGCGTGACCAGAACAGGATGTCCGTTGTTAATAGCGGACTTCAGATCCCGGAGTCTACGGCATTTAAGATTATACTGCCGGAATACTCGTTTGATATCTGAAACGTTCGTGCCGTCCTTTTCTGTGCGAAGCAGCTTCGCGATATTTGCATACTTGCAGCGTTTACGGAAGTATTTTAAAATGGCATATACCGAATGAGCTCCGCAACTGAAAGAATCAAGCTGAAGCGACCTTTTAAAACCGGGAAGTATAACCGCGTCAGGATATGCGAGAGCTTCGATTTTTGCTGCAACTGTTGCTATTGCATCGATAATATATTGCATATTAGTTCACCTCCACTAAAGATTTCCATAATGCGATATCGAGCAATAGTTTCTTTTGGAATTCTGTATCGGTAAGATGCGGTAATACCCGAATTTCGTCCGTAAATTGTCGCAGCGTCTTTGATTTATCTGTTAACATCGCGTCTGGGATATCTATCCCGAGATGTAATTCTGTAAATGATGTAGCAACTATGAAGAGGTCTTCATCGAATTGACTTATTGGTGTGTCTACATCGATATGTCCAAAATCTGGATCTGTGGAATGCAGAAAGAAAAGCAGGGAGTAGAGGATGTGATTGTCACATATTTGACTGTTGGTTATTGCTTGAAGAATGTTGGTCATAAGAGTATCCTTTCATTATACTCTTATGCCATAATTTTAACATAGGAAGTATATGCGCGTATCTATTCCTTGCATCTCTTCCCAAAACTTGCTACACTTTACTTCAGTGGTTCCGACGCTTTGTTATTTAGGGGATTCATTTCATTGCCCTTCAAGTAACTACTAAAATCATTCAATATGAGCGACTTAAAATGATAAATCTTGTTCATCGCTTGACGTGGTAGATCAATCAACAAGAATAAAAACAAAGATGATGCTTCAATTTGCTGGCATAGGCAGATTACAATTTAAGGTGGAATATTATGACCATAGATTTAGAAAGTTTTAAGAAGTCAATTATTACATATAAAGACAGAATTACACCAGTAAAATTATTTTCGATATTTAAAGATAAATGTAAAGACATAAGGGAATTCGATGAACTTACTCACGCAAATATATGTGGTTTCAAATATTTTGAAATCGATAAATTAATAAACAATTTTGAAAAGGTGAATAATTGTGATGATATAGTAAATACATTACTTTGCGAACTATATAAACAACATGAGGAAATCGTTGAAAAAGAATTAGTGCAATCCTTTTATACACATCTTGCGACAATTAATTTAAACGATAGAGAAACATGGATTAATGAATGTGATGAGTTATTGCAGTGTCTATTGGAAGTTGTTAATTTTAAAAACATATCTATTTTTCTGAGAAATGATTCAATATTTGAAGGGAATATGTCACTTAATGGTTTAAATCCACAAAAGAAAGAAATTAGGGTAGAAGATATACTTTCGATACAACCAGATCACCTCACTAAATTAGATAATTTTAATCCGCTTCATGTTAATTTACTTGATATAATTGGAATTAATAATGACAATATTTGGGTATTCAGAAGTCGACATTCCAATGAAAATAGTTTATTATCGAGCCTAATTGTTGGAGAAGCTAATAATTTAAATATTAATATTAAGTTGATGCAAAAATTATGTAGTGAATTAACTATGCATGCAGATTTAATCTCAAATTATTTCTTGATAATTGATCAGCAGCAATCATTTGAACATAAGGTTCTTAGATTTTCACATACGTTCAGGACTCCTTTACTGACATTATTATATGATTTGGATGATCTGAATAATACAATTACAGATACAAATATAAAAAACATGATAAACAAGGTGAGAAGAGAAATACGTTTTGCAGAAATGGAATTAAGAATGTTTTTAGGTATACCGAAAGTGTAAAAGAAATTAGTTAAAAAAAAGACTTCAATTCCCAGAACAACAATATTCGATTTACCACGTCACACCAAAATGAAATACAATTTTGTGTTGCAACTCATTCAGATTGTTTCTCTAAGAGAATTTCATTGATCTTATCGAGTATTATCTCGCGGGAAACTGGTTTTACGAGCCAATATAAATTATTCTCGACAAGCTCACGCCCACGATCCATAAACCATTTGTTTCCAACCGCAGTTAGAAAGAGAACAGGAGGTATTTTTACATTTTTTGAATGTAATCGTTCTAACAATAATAATCCTCCATCTTCTTTAATAAAACTATTCATATTATCGCGCACTGTAGCGTATTTAGATTGGTAACTTAATATTTGAGTGCCATGTAGCGTTTCATGCGTCTCTTCAGCATCTTCAAATATTGATCGAATTTCATCTATTTGTATTTGTCCAGCCATAACTGCTTCAAGATCTTTTTTTGTATTTGGCAGCATCATGTCAAGAAGAATGAGATCAAATCGTTGTTTTGAATCATTTAGTAAATTGAGTGCTTCTTCAATACATCTTGCCTTGTTAATATGTTCGACTCCGCAGGCAGATAAGAAATTAGCATATTTATCTAAAATAACTTGGTCGTCTTCAACAACAAGAATATTCTTTCCATAAAGAGAAACAACATGGTCATTCGATATTAAAGTTTGTCTTTCGGTCGTGATATTACTTTTTAGACTATCTCCTATCTTCACAATATTTTTGTGCATATTTTCTAAATAGTTTTGAATATCTCTAATGTTACCAGATTCGGCATTGGATTTTAAATATTCTATATCGAATAAAAAGGATTGAAGAATCTGACGAGAAAAATGTACTAAATCATTTGCGATCTCATTGCGTTCAGTCTGTAATTCGGTGATCCTTTCTCTGTTGTTTTTATCGTCAGAATGGAGTCTCTCTAATTCTTCAGAGATAATGTTAAGTCTGGACGCTAATCTCTCTACCAGAAAATCTGGTGATAACTTGTCAGCATAAGAAAGTTTCATCTTTAAATAATCGTTATTTTCTTTAACACCATCAATTCTATTTTTTAATAACCAATAGCCATAGCCACCTGCAAATAAAAGAAGAGCCACAACAATAGGCCAGCCTAACCAACTTGCTATAAGATTATATATTTCCATGTTGACCTTCTATCGAAGAATAAACAGCATCAAATACCTTGTTTGTAAGATCATGTTGATTATTTTCAGATTACATAAGAAATTAACATCGAGTGAATGGCATAACTTATTGTTGTGTTAAAGGAATATAAATGGTTTCTTCTCTGATAGCAATAAATAAAAGCGGCAACATCGCCGCTTTCTGAATCGATTAATAAATGCCCCCGTTTTACTACCGTAACAGCAACATCTTCTTCGTCTCAACAAACCGCTTGCTTAGATTATCCAGTGAAGTGGCTTCGAGCCGGTAGAAATATAATCCTGAAGATAAGTTTGCATTCCAAACGACAGATTGAACTCCTGCTTGTTGTTCGGTATTTACGAGATCCGAAACAACCTGTCCAAGAATGTTATAGACGAATAAATGCACACGGCTTCTTGTCGATAGGCTATATTTTATAGTCGTTGCTGGATTAAAGGGATTCGGGAAATTCTGTGATAATGAATATTCAAACGGAATAACCGCAATGTCATCTACGCCGGTTACAACAACATTTGCAGTAACTGTAATAGTATCCGGGGAAGAAGGAGCGTTACTGACAATAACAAGTTTACCTTCAACGCTTCCTTGCGTAACAGGTGCGAAATAAATCGTATCCATCGCAAATGTTCCTGCCATTATATTTAATGACGTAGTCTTTGCAAACAGGGAAGGACTGCTGGATGTTATGTCGGTTATCTTCAAAGTGTCGTTACCGGTATTCAGGATTGTAATTACTGTGTCTTTCAATTGACCAAGCTGGACCATCCCCATATTAATATCTCTGCTGCTTAATGCAAGCCCAGGACTTAATGGCCAGCCGCCTTCGTGATAAAGCGAACTGATTTCTGTTTCAGTTAGTGCCCGATTGTAGATGCGAAAGTCGTCAAGTGTCCCTTTAAAATAGCCTACGTTAGCATCGGCTTCCACACCTATACCATTATTGTTTACTGCAGCTCCGATAATAAGATCTCTGCCATTAACGTATGTGTTCGTAACGAATGTTGTATTAGCGGCGATAAGCGTATCGTCCAGATAGAAACTTGATCCAGAAGCAGAAGTCAGAAAGACTAAGTGATGCCAGGTAGTGCCAGGATTACGCGGATAAGGTGCGTCTAAAGCATTTGCACGACAGCCACCTTCAAAATTATAATGATTCTTTGTCTGAGCTAAATACTGATTATTCATTGACAAAACGGACGACATTCCACAAACATTACCACCGTATGCAGTGAAGCAAGCACCTTTATTTGAAGAATTTAGACTTTGAAACCATACCGATATAGTCCGTTCACCAGTAGGTAGCTCGCTTGCGCTGGCTTTCAGATAATTATCAGTTCCATTAAATGAATATGCTTTATCCGGATTTCCGAATCTATCTGTTGTTAATATCACACCATATACTATGGTGTGATTTCCATTCCCGCTTTCATCGTTTGCATTTCCATTAAACGAATAATAAACCTTAAGACTATCTGTTGGAATCTGTCCAACAAGAACTGAAGTTGCAGCAAAGAAAACAATTAAAAACTTTTTCATAAAACCCTCCTAAAATGTTGTGATTAAAGCTGTAAAGGCATTGTAACCTGATAATTCTATTATTTAGAATACAAAAACATAGCTTCCGCATTATATTATAACAATTTATTGATGCTATCTATAAATAGCAAGTAAAATGCTATCTATAGAGTGTAGATTTATAGGGTTCATATTCCGAATTTCAAACGAGTATGAATATCCTGAAAACCATAGGATCAAACGTAAGAGCATACAGGACAAAACTTGGTTTATCCCAAGAGGACTTAGCGGATGCTGCCGGTGTTCATAGAACGTATGTTGGAGCTGTAGAAAGGGCAGAAAAGAACATCTCTGCTCTCAGTCTATCAAAGTTGGCCAAGGCATTAAAGGTTAAACCAGAAAAATTGTTAATGGATAAATTCGACTAATAAAAGCACATTATCGCTTTTGAATTAAATATAGACCCCGTCATCACTGACGGGGTTTTGTGTCAGCGGGTTCTCTGGATGAACAGCGTTGTGGCCAGCTTCTGCAACTCATCATTCGAGAACTGAATGCCGGCTTCTTTTACGATATCGGCTGCATCCCGAATTGATTGCAGTAAAAGCGTTCTGAAGTTATCTGTTTTATTGCCGGATTCTTCCGATTTACCTACAATTGAAAGTTCCAACTTCGATGAATTCTTGGATCCGTTCTGAACACGGCTAAGAATGAATTCATCACCAGCCTTCAACTTCTGTTCTTGAATGATGTCGTGTATCGGTTCCGGAGCAAAGAAACTTTCTTCACTACCTTGTTCTGTCACAACTGGATACAGATAATACTTCCCATACCCGTTGGTTCCGGTTATAGGCTCATTACGCAGCAGCTTGAGACGTTTGCTCTGGTTCAACGATACGTCCGTCTTCGATTTGTTCATCTGGTATTCCTTTCTTTATTGTTTTATAACTGAATGTTGGCTGTCCTGGAGTAACGGTTACGCCAATAGGCGGCCTATTCCCGTGCGTTTTGAGATAAGCACGAATAGCATTTAGATCTGGTTCATCTTGTGCATCGATATGACGAACAAGCCCTAACTTTTTGCCAATCGGGAGAAATTTCTGTGGATCAATAACATCGACCTTATCTCTGGATTTTCTGATCTTAATCGTTCCGTGTGCAAGGTTGAGAGTGCTTTCTCCTGTGGTTCGCATATATTGTTCAATCTGAAAACTAAGCCACGAGATTTTGCGCTGAAGCTTAGACAGCTCAAATTCTTTCCAGCTCGTAATAAGATCGATTTCCTGTTGTGCGATCTGTTCTATCTCAGATGCTTTTTCTTCAAAAGATGCGATGACTGCAAGAGCTTGATCAGCACGAATCTTGGACATCTCTATCCGGTGCTTTTCTTCTCTTTGATCTGCCTGTTCAAGCAACTCGGTTAACCACTCAGGTTCTTTTGACATTTGATTTGTCTCCTTTCTTCGGCTTTTTGTCATCCAAGACTATTTTAGCCGTTTGGACTATTTTCTCGATTAAATCGAGTATTGTTTTCAAATCTTTTTTCATCTTCGAATTCGTCCTTTGCTTACGATTAGAATAATTATTTTCACCAGAATTCTGATAGGAATCATTGATACTCCTCTTAAATTAAAAAGCCGCTTCAGGCCATACGACTCAGCCATTAGTATAAGGTTGAACTAAGTGTTGACAATCAGCGGCTTGGATTATTCTGTAATTGGTTTTATCGAACGGACATTTGTGATAATACTGCTTTCGGTATGAGATTCAATTAATTCAATCATACCTTCATCATTGCCGTCATTGAGATCCATCCTTAAACCTTCTTCTGAATCAGATTCAAAGATGTAGGTATTAATGGCATAGATGGTTTCTTCTAATTCTACTTTGAATTTCATTGTTCACCTTGATACCAGATGCATTGTTTTGGATTTTTATCGGATCGAATTGCAACAAAAACACAGTGACGAATCGCTCCAGATTTCAAGCGTTCCATACCTTTGATTGTTACAACTTTGTTGATATATTTCTGCGGATGCAGGGACATATCCTGACGTTCAATGTCTGTCATTCCGGATGCTTGACCAAGTTCGACAAGCCTTCCTTTTACATACTGACCAAATCTTACTGCACCGACCTGTTTATTAAACTTGCCTTTGCCCGTTGTGAATCCGAGAACAACAGCATCGATTGTCATCGACTTTTTTGCTTTATACCAGTTGTTCGAAGGACGACCTCCGAGAATGTAAACAGCTTTCAGGTTCTTCAGCATTATTCCTTCACGGCCATTTTTGATAACAGACTTATACAGCTTATGCTTTTCATCTGTCGAGAACGCATAAGGCAGATATACAATATGTTTTGAAAAGATCTTCATCTTTGCCGCAAGCAAGGATCCCAAACGTTCGTGAAGTGTTTTCTGTGTCAGATCATTTCCTTTATACCTGAGAATATCGAACACATATAACTTTACAAGCCGATTATTTGCGCTTACATCGTTCTTATGAATCGTTCCCGATAGCTGTGCAGAATCTAAGCCAGCTGCAAGGATTTCACAATCCAGGACTGTGCCTTCCATTCCAGGGAACTTCAATGCCGCAAGATGAGGAAGGGCAGAGGTCTTTTCGAGCGGCCTTGAAGGATCGTTTACTCCTGCAGAACGCGAAAATATTCGTAAGCCTGTCTTTGTAATGTGAACTACTGCACGCATTCCGTCCAGCTTTTCCTGTGCAACAAAATTATCATCATTCAGAAGCTGTTTAAGATGTTCTTCGTTTTTTACTCCCAGTGCATTCATTGGAAATATTATTGGAACATCATTGTTTTTTTTTTCTTCAGTAACCTGCTGAACTGAATTGCCGTTGCGAGAAACGACCAAATAACCCTTCTTCAGCTTTTCTGATTTCTTCTTTTCGTATTCCTTTTCAGCTTCAGTTTTGGATACGCCGTCATAAATAACGCTTACTTGTCCAGCCTGTCCTATACGGCCATATACTGCTTTGATAGTGAAGCGACCATTGGTTTGTATTCCCTGAAATTCATAGAACTTATTATGTCCTGCTTGTGTATTTTCTAAACGAACTGTATTCATATTAACCTTTCTAAAAAGAAACGCTCTGACAAATATCTGCCAGAGCGTTGTGTGATAGGATTATTGAGAGGTTTATAGCATACTCTCTGCTAAAGCGAAGGCTCGTTTCTTAAGCTGTTCGCCCGAACCGAACCAAATTGATTTTAAGGCTTTCTGTGGATTCTGTGAGTTTTGAACGTGGTCAGTATATTCAGCAATACTGTTAAAACCTCCCCAGAGAGTTCCACGAGCAAGTTCAGCACCGCGTCCAGACTCATTTAATTCAAGAATTGTATTTCGAATATTGTCAGTCCGAACTGTTGAATCTGCTTCCTCGTTGTCAGGAATAAGCTTTTTAACGTAATCGATAAGCTGTTTATCAGTTATCTTTGTTAAAGCCATTCTGTTGAAAATGAACTGCAATTGTGCTGCAAGACTATTATAAAGGCCGAGAATTTTGTGTGCTTCTTCAAGCTTCTGTTGTGCATTTGCTGTGTGGCGAATGCTTACAGATTGTTCAGATCCTGCTAATGCAGCAGAAAGAGTATTCTGACAAATTACCCTCACGCTTGTAAATCGTGCTAAAGTTGGTGTAGATCCATCGTGGCTGTTTACCAATAGAACGTATTTATCCAATGGATCATTCTTCCCAACTCTAATATGTCCTGGTAATTTTGCCAGAATAAAACAGCGTTCACCTTTTCCTATTACGCCTGCCGAATGGTAAATAGCTTCATCTCTATCTATTAAACCGTCAAAGAAAGAAAATGCAGCAACATTAGGTATTACCTGATAACGGCTGCCCACTGTTCCTAATACAACAGGTGTTTCATCCATACGAACAGTTGCAAATTGTTGTGGGACATCTAACAGATGTTTGCCGGGAAGGACAGCTTTAAGTGCGCGTTTCTCGACAAAATAGTCAAGATGTGCAGCTTCGATTGCTTCTTGTGCAGTAGCTGGTTTATCTAATTTTATCCCCAGACGGTGCCACGGAGTTTCGCCGACATACATAAGCGAAGCTTTTCCATTTGAAATGTGAAGATTGTGTGACATTTGAATCCTCCAATATTGGTTTGAAAAATACGTAGCGTGCTACATATTCTTATACCAAAAAGGAGGTAGATGGGACCCAAGAGCCTCAACCTGAGACTCCCAAAGCAACCAGGATAGGAGAGGAATCAATGTTTGGATTGGGATTGATAAATCGGATAGTTGGAATTATTATCGATGTTTTACAAATAATCTAAAGACTTGAGCAAGGATTTGTATTCAATAATATTTATACCATAGCATTTTACTATTTGATGATAATTCTAAGTATCCCAGGCATATACTTATTCCTATCGCAAAAAGTATAAATAT
>JAFGLB010000034.1 GCA_016928255.1 Bacteroidota bacterium | reverse complement strand
TTTTGGGTGTTTTGCTTATCTCGCGAAGCAGGAGCTTAGTGATACGGGTGTTTTGGGTGTTTTGCTTATCTCGCGAAGCAGGAGCTTCGCGGGACAGGGGTTTAGGAATTCTGCCAGATCTTTGCCAATTCGAATACGGCAATTCCGTAAGCGACTGCAACATTCAATGATTGCTTGGTTCCGAACATCGGTATCTCAATTCCAATATCACATAGTGCCATTATTTCCTTGGTTACACCGGTGATTTCATTACCAATAACCAGGCATAACGGAAAATCGTTTTTTTTGATCTCATAATACGGGATGCTTTTATCTGTAAGTTCGAGACAGCATATCTTATAGTTTTGTTCCTTAAGAGTCTTGATAGTCTCTGCTGGATGTTTTATATGCTCCCAAGGTACGCTTTTAGTTGAACCAAGTGCTGTTTTTTCTATTTCTTTTCTCGGCGGGTGGGGAGTGAAACCCGTCAAAATAAGCTTTTCGATCATCACTCCGTCTGAAGTGCGGAAGATAGATCCGACGTTATATAAACTGCGGACATTGTCCACTATCACCACAACCGGAATACGAGATGCATTTTTTATTTGCTCTGCCGGTACTCTTTTTTGTGAAATTTCTGAATGGGTAAGTTTGCGCATAAAAAATCAGTATATCTGTAAGCGGGCCACCGTGTCTAATTGTACATGTTTATACATTTAAATATTTTTCCCACCTTCTAAACAACTCGGCAGTAGATCTTATGTCGCCTAAATTATATTCTGCAATTTCCTTGAAACGTTTTTCCTCAAAGAGTTTTTTTATGTCCAATCCGGTTATACCATGCGCTTTTGGACTGACGATGCCGAAGGATTTGCAGTAAAAATCGAGATTGAACTTTCGGAAAGCCCCGTAAAAAGTGAACTGCTCCAGCAAATCGCAATGAACAGTCGCGTCGTAGCGGTACGGCATCAGGTTGCGTGTCGGTTGAACGCCGAGGATTGCAGAACGGAGCATGATAAAAGGGCAGTCGAATCCGCGCCCGTTAAATGTAATAAATTGACTGTAGTATGGAATATCCTGCCAGAATTTTTCCAGAATATCCTTTTCAGAACCTGTAATAAACTGAATGCTACCGTCATCGGAGAAATAGTCAAGCTGTTCATAGGATTGAAATAGAATCTTGCCGCGGTTGGTGTCAGGATTCAGCAGTCCGATTGCTGCAATTTGTGCGGTAACAGGATACAGATTTAATTTCTGAATTGCCTCTTCCCGCTCTGATTCTGTTTCAGAGAACTTTAAAAGGTATTTCCGGCGCGTTTCGTCGAAAGACTCGATTGGATATCCGAGTGTTTCAATATCGAAAACGACTTTTGCCAAATTGCTACTCCCTTAATAAATCATGCTGTAATCTGGAAATTCTTCAATCCCCAGTATGTTTCGACAGCCGAAACAATCAGAATGGTTGCAACCGGAATAGCTAAAAGCATTCCGGCAATTCCCATTAAAGAGTTACCTATAATAAGAATAAGAATTACCGCAACTGGGTGCATATCCACAGTTTTAGAAAAGCATAGCGGCTGTATGATGATATTATCGAGCAATTGTACGATCACAATCGACATAAGAATGATTGAAAAAACCTGTCTGAAATCCCCGAATTGTGTCAACGAGATGAGAACAGCCGGAATTATACCAAAAAACGGACCGATGTACGGAATAAGATTCGATATACCTGCAATAAGACCGAGCAGCAGCGCATAATTAACGCCGATTATGTAAAAGCCGATAACGTTCAGGATGCCGATGATCAGCGAATCAAGAAGCCAACCGTGCAAATAACCGACGAGTTTAAGCTGGATCTTGTGAATAACATTCAGTGTCATTTCAAAATACTTATTAGGTACACGCTCGATAGTGTGTTTTAAAGCGAAATCACCTTCTGCTAGAATAAAAAAGGTGATGAACGGGATGATTACAAGATTAACAAGAAATCCTGCCATCGATGAGAGAATTTCGTTAAACGATTGAATTGAATACTGCATAAAATCATGAACTTTATTTGCTACTGTTTCGGCCTCAAGGAACGGGATGCCTGAAGTTAAATTTTTCGCAGCTTCGTTCAACTTCTGTTCAAGAGGAAAAATTCTGATATTATCATATAATAATTTTAGGCGTTCTATGGCAACGGGTAAAAGAAAAACACCGGCTAAAACCGCCAGTGTGCAAATAATAGAAAAAATAATTATAACCGAGTATATTCTGCGTATGCCGAACCGGAATTCAAGGAAAAGCACATATGGATGAAGAATGAATGCGATAAATACGGATATAATCAAAGTGATAACAAGATCAGGAAAATATGACGCTGTCCAAAAGGCAGTTACAATGATCCCTAATAGAAAAAGGACTTTTATCAACGGGCGGTTGGATTTTGCTTTCTTCAGTTGTGCCGAAAGTTTAGCCATAATACTTTATGCTGTTATTGTATAATTTTTCAAACCCCAGTATGTTTCTTTCGCAGAAACGCGAAGTACAGTGGCAACCGGAATGGAAATTATCATACCGGCAATTCCCATCAGCTGATGGCCGATTATAAGTGTGAGAACAACAGCTACGGGATGCATATTCAGCGATTTGCCGAAACATATTGGCTGTAAAATAATATCGTCGATAAGACGGACTATTCCAGTAAGAACAAAAATCCAAAGCAAGTGACGGAAATCGCCTGTATGCACAAGTGAAGCCAGGATGGCAATACTGGCACCTGTAATAAAACCGAGATAGGGGACGAGATTAGCTATTCCGCATAGAATGCCTATCAATACGGCGTAAGGAACCCCGATGATTATAAATCCTATTGTTGAAAGCACACCGACCAGACTGCATTCAATAATCAGACCTCTCAAATATGCGACTAGTTCGCGCTGCAATTTATTCATAATGTTAAGAGACATTTCAAAATATTTATTGGGAATTTTTTCAACAAATTTCTTTATTCCTATGTCGCCCTCGGCAAGAATAAAATAGGTTATAAAAGGAATTATGAGAAGATTTACGAGATAGGAAGCTATTGTCCCTGTTGCTTCTCCCATTGTGCCGATCAGTTGTTGAATAAATAAATGTACTTTATCTCCGAGCGTCGAAGGATCGACAAACGGCAGATTCGATGCAATTTCTTTTGCGGTTATGGTGAGCTTTTCTTCAATAGGGAAATTCTGCAGCTGCGAGTATATCAAGCGGATACGGCCTATCAAAAGTGGTATGGTCTCGATAAGTATTAATGTTGTCAATCCGCCTGCGAGAACGAAAATTATCGTTATAGCAAACCATCTTTTGAGGGAAAAACGATATTCGAGATACCGGACAAGCGGTTTTAATATGAATGCGGCCAGCGTCGATATAATTACAGTCAGAACCAGGTCAGGAAAGAAAGATGCAATCCAGAAACAAAAGATAATTAATCCAAGTATAAGGATGACCTTAATAAGCGGTTTATTGGATATCGCATTATTCGCAGGCATAGGTTAATTATCCATTGTTGTGTGAACAGTCTTCATTGCGATTTCGCATGAAAACCCGCGGCGAATTAAAAAATCCAGTATCCTTTTTTTCTGTTTCACAGGATCGACACTAATTCCCATACGCTTTGCTGATTGTATTTTACGCTTAGCTGCCTGAAGCGCCGATGCCTGCTGGACTTGAGGAGTTATAAGCTCAGCCAGTATATCGTCTGCCGTTGCTGCAGGAATCCCTTTCATCAAGAGCTGACGGCGTAATAAAGCCTGTCCTATCGGTTTCTTTTTTAACCGATCACGTGCGAAAGCATACGCGAATTTTTTATCATCAATCATTTTGATTAATTCAAGCTGCCTGGCAACTTTTTGTGCACAGCCGGATTCAAATCCTTTCTTTGTCAAATGCACAATAACCTCTTTATAACTCCTCGGACGGTATGAAAGGTAATTGACAGCAATGTTCATGGCTTTTGCCTCTTGCTCCGTCCTTTTAATTTTTTCAATTGTCTGCTCGTCGAGGATATCGCCGGTGCACAAGCCGAACTTTCCGATAGTCCAGCTGCTTAATTCGATTGCCTGACCGTCGTCAAGAAAAACATTATACTGTGTTCGCTTGCTGCGAATCCGTTTAATCTTGTTAATAATCAATTGAACGAGCTATTCCATTAAAGTTCATGTAAATGGATAAATGACCAAGCATCTGTTCATTATTTTTTCTTAGCCGGAGCCGCCGCCGTCTCCGCTTTCTCAGTCTTTGCATGGGCCGGAGCGGCTGCTTCGGGTAATAGTCCGAGTTTTTTACGAAGTTCGGTATCGATTTCTTTTACAATATTCGGATTAGACTGAAGGTATGTCTTGACAGAATCACGGCCTTGACCGATGCGGTCGTTCTTATATGAAAACCAGGATCCGCTTTTTGCGATAATATTATTATCGACAGCAGTGTCAATAAGATCGCCGAGTTTCGATATGCCTTCGTTATACAGGATATCAAACTGGGCTTCCTTGAATGGCGGTGCAACTTTATTCTTGACTACTTTTACACGTGTGCGGTTGCCTATGACATTATTTCCGTCTTTTATTGCTTCGATGCGGCGTACATCCAGACGAACAGATGCATAGAATTTTAATGCGTTCCCGCCTGTGGTAGTTTCGGGATTACCGAACATAACTCCGATTTTCTGCCGAAGCTGATTTGTAAACATGACAGAAGTTTTTGATTTGCTTATAGCTGAGGTAAGTTTTCGGAGCGCCTGCGACATTAATCGCGCCTGGACCCCCATTGTCGGATCTCCCATCTCTCCTTCTATTTCCGCACGAGGAGTCAATGCGGCTACTGAATCCACAATGATAATATCAATTGCATTGCTGCGAACCAGCGTCTCGACAATTTCGAGCGCCTGTTCTCCAAATTCAGGCTGTGAAAGCAGAAGGTTGTTAACATCAACACCAAGTTTTTTTGCATATGCGATATCCATTGCATGCTCGGCATCGATGAATGCTGCCAATCCGCCTGATTTCTGGGCCTCTGCAATTATGTGCAAGCATAAAGTTGTTTTGCCGGAAGACTCGGGACCGTAAATCTCAATTACGCGTCCGCGAGGTACACCACCTATGCCTAATGCGGCATCCAGTGAAATTGAACTTGTAGAGATTGCATCAATTTTTGCAATCGGCCCTTCGTTAAGCCGCATTATGGATCCCTTGCCATGCTGTTTCTCAATTTGATCGATGGCAATCTTAAGAGCCTGCATTTTTGCTTCTTTGTTGTTTTCAGACATAAAATTTCTCCCTCTTAGGGTTGAAAAGGAAATGATTTCAAAATTGTATAGATGGAACCGCTCGGTCGAAGGTCGCTTTTCATCAGCAACAATTCAGAACATCGTGTTTTTATTGATTCAAAAGTAATGGTTTTTATCGCTTCAGTCAAGCGTGCAATATTGCGTGTTCCCCTGACTCTGCCCAGTGTGATATGCGGGTGAAAAGCCCGCTCTTCAGCGGGGAAACCGAAATCTCTGCAGATCTTTTCTGCTCCTGACTGCAAGTCGATTATTGACTTATTGTATTTTGAGCCTATCCAAATCACACGCGGGTGATTTGAATCCGGAAATGCACCAAGTGTATCATATTCAATATCAAATGCGGCCGTTGTTTTTATCAGTTCTGATAATTTTTCTGAAAGATGCTCAATTATTTCGGTACCTGTATTGCCTAAAAACTTCAGTGTAATGTGAAACTTATCTTCTTTCTCCCATTTTACATCCGCCCGCGTGGTTATAAGTCTGGATTGTATATCGGACATCTGGCTCTGAATTTCAGCAGAAGCAGAGAGAGCGACAAATGTGCGTATTGAAGGCATATTATTCTTCAGGGATTTTCAGGATCTTGCGCCTTAGAATTTCCAACGCAGCCTGTGCCGCTCGTTCCTTAATGATTCTGCGTCCACCGCTGGAATTAAATTGCATCTTGAAAGCTAAAGTCTCTTTTTTATCAGAATATCCAATCCAGATCAATCCGACAGGTTTTTCGGCAGATCCACCGGAAGGACCCGCAATACCTGTGGTTGAAATACCGATATCGGAGGCCGATTTAGTGCGGATTCCCTGCGCCATAGCTTCGGCTACCGGTCTGCTGACAGCACCATATTTCTTTATAGCATAGGAAGGAACACCCAGTTCGTAAATCTTCGATTCATTGCTGTATGTAATCACGCCGCAATCGAAGTACTCAGAACTTCCCGGGACATTTGTAATCCTGTCTGCGATCAATCCGCCGGTGCAGGATTCGGCTATTGACAGTGTAAGTCTGCGTTCTTTTAATAAACCGCCAACAACATCTTCAAGCTCTATATCGCCGCTTGCATATATATATCTGCACGCTTTTTTTCTTAATATATTTTCAACTTCACTTATATTTTTCTCTGCCTGCGCTATATTTTCAGCTTTGACAGAAATTCTAAGTCTTACACCGAGCGGGCTGGGCAGGAAAGCCAGAGTGGTGCCTGAATCAGGAGAAAAAATGCTGTTTATGTCTCCTATTTTTTCAGCAAGAAATGATTCTGCGATACCGGTAGTTTTTAATGTCAGGTGGCGGATTACCAGTCCTGTTTTTTGTTTTTGCAGAAATGGAATTACAAATTCGTTCATCATTGCTTTCATTTCATAAGGAACACCGGGCATGACGAAAAAGAATTTGTGATTTTTCTGAATAAAGTATCCGGGTGCGGTCCCGAGTTTATTTTGTATTGCAGTGCAGCTGCGCGGTACAAGTGCCTGATCTTCATTAATTTTATGAGGAGCAAGGTTACGCTGTGCGAAAATTCTTTTTATATTCTCGAGTGATTCTTCGTCGACAATTAGATCGGTATCGAAGAATTTACATACGACCTCACGGGTAATATCGTCATGCGTGGGACCAAGTCCGCCTGTAACTGCCACAATATCGTGTGTGCTGAAAGCATTTTTAAATGCATCCAGAATATCTTTTTCATTATCGCCGACTGTTGTCATACGATCTGTGAAAACGCCCACAGAATTGAGTTTATCAGAAATGTAAGCCTGATTTGTATTGATAACCTGCCCGATCAGCAGTTCATCGCCTATTGAAATAATCTCTGCGGTCAAATTCTTTTATCCTAGAAATTCGTTTATAGAAGGGATAAACAGCAGAATGCGCACTATGATATTGGTATACAAACCTGAGATTACATCGTCCATCATTATGTTGAAACCTCCGCTTTTCTTATCAAACCATGAAGCCGGGTAAAGTTTAAATATATCCAGAAAACGAAAGACGATGAATGCAGTAAAAGCAATCGGTATAGTTTTTGGTAAAAGGAAAAGAGCTATCCACATGCCTGTCATTTCGTCAATAGTCACTTCGGCGGGATCGTGGCCGTATTTTTTTTCCATAATTGAAGAAGCTTCAACTCCCAGTATAAAGACGAAAAGTATAACAGGACCCAGTATGAACAGCGATTCGAAACCGGGAATAAAATACAGCATTAATGCTGCTATACTGCCGAGAGTCCCGGAAGCGATTGGAACATATCCGGTGAAAAACGCGGATGCAAATAATTTTACCGAGAAATGCGGTTCAGGTGCAGATGCATCAGTCTGCCTGCGTTTTTTTATCAGCCGATTCATAAAGCTCTTTGATGGAAGTCCAGTTAAAGATGAAATACGAAATGCCTGTCCATAATGTAAGTATGGTAACGATGATCATCATTGAATAAACGAGGGAATAATTTAGAAGAGCTTGGATAAGCTCGCCGAAATTTTCCTGCAGTAAAGGCGTAATATTTGCCACATAAAGAATCAGCAAATAATAGATTACAACAAATTGAACAAATGTTTTAACTTTAGCCAGATATGATGTTGCAACGAATTTACCCTTGTACTCTGAAAAAGAGCGAAGCAGTGTTATTATTATATCGCGGATAACGATAATCCATACCATCCAGGCTTCGACCAGGCCAAGATAAACATATGCGATGAGGGCTGCAGACGTGAGAATTTTATCGGCGAGCGGATCGAAGAAAGTACCCCATCTTGTTACATAACCCCAGCGCCGTGCAATCCAGCCGTCATACCAATCCGTAACAGCCGCGAGAATAAAAATAACGAGCGACCACTGCCGCATTTCGGTATCCTGGGAAAACAAAAAAACGAGAAACACCGGTGTGAGAAGTATTCTCAGAAACGTCAATTGGTTCGGTGGTGAAAAGAATTTCATCGTTTAATTTTGGCCCCGCCGCGAAGGCAAGAAGATGAATATACCTTCGGGACATTAACTCTGATAAGTTCAAAAGTATTTAAAAAGCCGACAACGATTGATTACGGGTAACTACAAAAAATCCCGCTTAGCGGCGGGATTT
Source organism: Bacteroidota bacterium (assembly GCA_016928255.1). GTDB lineage: Bacteria > Bacteroidota > Ignavibacteria > UBA10030 > UBA10030 > Fen-1298. The sequence goes on along the minus strand of JAFGLB010000034.1, from coordinate 15,499 downwards.
TAAACGTTCGTATAAAGAACGAAAAAATCAGGCTGCTTTTTTGATTTTTCCAGATTTAATACAATTCGTGCAAACCTGCATCTTTTTTACTTCGCCGGATACCAGTTTTACTCTTACGCTTTGAAGATTAGGTAAAAAACGTCTTGGACTCCGGTTATGTGCGTGGCTTACATTGTTGCCGGCAATTGGTTTTTTGCCGCACACTTCGCATATTCTTGCCATTTTGTACTCCAGTTGAAAATTGAACTTTACTGTATAAATATAGCCAAAAATTATAAGGGAGGCAAGAGGGAAAATATCTTGGTAGTGGGCTAATTTAAGATTCCCGATAGAAGAATTCAGGAATGACACATTCCTTTTTTGTCATTCCCGCGGATTTTAAGCGGGAATCTTTATATGATTAATAAGTCAATTGAAAATAACCCACTACTAATATTTTCATATACTATCAAATAGTCAATAAAAAAGAATACAATAGCTTTTGAATAGTCCGTAAAATGGTGTGAAATCTTGATGAGATGGTAAAAAAGAATTGACACATTGACAAGGATTTTCTTGTATTAATTTGTAATAAGTCGCATCGCTTATGCCCAATTGCCTTATTATTTCTTCGATAGTCTGACCCTTTGCCATCATTACATCTGTTTCCCGCAGTTTTGCTACTATCGTTTTTACTGTGTGACATTTTTGCCCATTTTCTATATCTCCTTTTTGATCCATAATATATTTTTTTCTGATTATATTTGGATCAATTTATGGGGCTCAGGTCAATACCAATCCAGACTTCCAACCATTTGCATATGCAGGTGGATTGTATGAAACGCAAATAAAGTTAGTGTGATTTGGAATGATGTATTATGACGCCACAAGTGGAAGATATACAAAAAGGAGTACGGTAATGGTTCCAAATAAATATCGAATGAATCTTAAAGAAGAGAGTTCTCAAATATTTTTTAGACAACATCCTACAATCAAATGGAAAATTAGGCTTTTTCTTATATTCTTTTTCATTGGTGGTCTCTTACTTCTATTTGGAGTTGACAAATTAAGTGAAAAAGAGAATATAAATCCTTTTACATATATTGCCCTTATTGGTATGTTTATTATTGTTATTGATGTTCTTACAATTATTATTTTTCTCAAATGTCCTAAATGCCGAACTAGAGTATTTAGTGTTAAAATGATGTGGTATGATAAGATGCCACTAGGCAGAAACGACTTGTGTCCTATTTGTCGTTTTCCAAATAGTAAGTCCGGAATGGAATTACAGCAAATTAATAAAGATATTAAATTCACATATCCTTGGTTTTGTGGTGGCGGAATGCAGGTTATACTATTTAATTTTTCGGGTGTATTCTGTTTATATCTATTGTTCCGAGGTATAGAGTCTTTTCCACATTTCTTTTCTTTTATCATGATTATATTATCGGTGATTTTAGCGATAATACTATTTATGCTATTACGTAAAATGACAATCCAATTTCCTATCAATTTTATTATTAGAGATAACAAATTAATTGTATTAATGTTGTTTGGCGCTAGGGCAGAATTCGTCATAAATGATATAAAAGAAATTAAAGATAACAGAACGAAAACTAGGAAAGGATTTTTTAATGTCAGCTTTATTTTAAAGGATGGTAGAATTATGATAATCTCTAGATATTTAATAGGTTTGGATGATCTGATTCTGAAAATAAAAAATATTAATCCAGATTGTATAATATCTACTTGAAAACGAAGTTAAATATGTGATTTATGGATATAGTATAGTATTATTCTATATTATGTTTCAATAATAAATCAGCTTGAAACGAAGCTGATGTAAAATAAATCAAAGGCATTTGTTTTTTTTGATGAATTTTTTGTTTATAGATTAATTGTATTAGATTAATTGTATTAGATTAATTGTATTAGATTAATTGTATTAGATTAATATTATTTATGATATTGATGAAGTATGGATTTTTTTAAAAATTGAATATGATTTTATCGAATTAAACCACAACAGTAATATCCTTTCACGTCTTTTTATCTCCCCGTGAGAGGACGTGAATCCTCGAAACCCTAGCTCTCTAGGAGTAGTTCTGGGGCTTCCCATTTATATAATTTCTGAATAGTTACTACTATTTAATGTCTTGCATCTTTTATGTAAAAAGTATCAGCATTACGCAGTAAAACATGCAGATATCGAATTCATTTTGTTTGCACTGCTTGCCATTTTTGGTTATCATTGTGATCATAATTTGCAAATAATTGCAGTTTTATACAGAAAGGAAAGTCAATGGAACATAAAACAAATTGTCCGGGTAAAGATAAATATCTTAAAGGGAAAAGAGTACTTCCTCAGCCGATGACAAAAGATATAAACCTTGCGTCGGTAATTGATAATATGGATGCATATAACGGCGGAAGACTCAGAGCTGCCTGCCAATTGCTGAGGGACAGGTATTCGAAGGACGATGTAACGATCGGACTCAGTCTTGCAGGTGCATTGACTCCGGCAGGACTCGGACCGTCAACTGTCATTCCGCTGATGAATCATGGATTTGTAGACTGGATGACCGCTACGGGCGCCAATATGTACCACGATATGCATTTCGCATTGAATATGCCTCTTTTCAGGGGAACTCATAATGTGGATGATGCGGATCTGCGGGATAAAGGAATTACAAGAATTTACGATATCCTTTTCGATTACCAGGATGTCCTGATGGAAACAGATAAAGTATTAAGGAAGATTCTGTTAAGGCCTGAATTTCAAAAAGAGATGGGAACCCAGGAGTTCTACCATCACCTCGGAAAATGTCTTGACGAACTTGAAAAGAAAAGCAATATAGGACAGGTAAGCATACTTGCAGCCGCATATCGGAACGGAATTCCCGTGTTTACCTCTTCGCCGGGCGATTCAACTATCGGAATGAATGTAGCAGGTGTGGAGCTTCTTGCCGAATCATCCGGAATGCTGGATAAATTCAAGTTAAAGATCAATCCGAGCATTGATGTGAATGACTCAACTGCAATAATATTGAATGCCAAAAAGTACGAAAATGGCAAGACCGGAGTGATTCTCATAGGTGGAGGAAGTCCCAAGAACTTCACACTGCAAACAGAACCGCAGATACAGGAAGTACTGATGATACCGGAAGCCGGCCAGGATTACGACATTAACATTACGGATGCGCGTCCCGATACGGGCGGACTTTCCGGAGCACCGCCGAGTGAAGCTGCAAGCTGGGGGAAAATCGACCCAACAAAGCTTGACGAGACCGTTACAGCTTATATCGACGTGACCGTCGCGTTTCCGCTGATGGTGGCTTATGTCCTCCAGACAACAAAGCCGAAGAAGCAGAAACGTCTTTACGACAGGAGACAGGAATTGCATGAAAAACTTATTAAATCGTATTTAGAAAATAATACGGAAGTAGAAGAACTCCGAAACATTATGAAAAAATTGCCGTAACAAAAATTCTTTAGGCTGAAAGTGTTAGATATGAAAGAAGAACTTCTTAAATTGGCTGAACAAAACGGTACGCCGTTATTCATTCTGGATCATGAAAAAATCCGCGAGAATTACAGGATTTTTAAAAAATACCTGCCGCGTGTCCAGTGCTACTATGCTGTAAAGGCGAATTCAACCCAGCAGATAATCGAAACGCTGTTCAAAGAAGGTTCAAGCTTTGACGTAGCTTCTTATAATGAATTCATGCAGGTCTACCAGTATATCAAGCACTTTGAGAAAAAAGAAAAGAAGCATTATGTATGGGATAAAATTATTTTTTCAAATACTATAAAAGACCGGCCGACGCTTCAAAAGATCAAACAGTACAAACCGCTTGTAACATACGATAATTCGGATGAGTTAAAAAAATTGAAGGAATATTGCGATACAGCCGGACTGGTAATTAGGTTGAAAGTGCCCGATACCGGTTCGCAGGTAGAGATGAGTTCAAAATTCGGAGCTGAACTCGGCGATGCGGAGAAATTGATACAGCAGGCATACGATATAGGGTTGAAGGTGGAAGGAATCAGTTTCCATGTCGGAAGCCAGTGTACAAATTTCGATAATTATACTTCAGCGCTTGCGTTTACGTCGGAAATTTTCCACAACGCCAGAAAGAAGGGATTCAACCTGAATTTAATTGATATCGGCGGCGGATTCCCGGTTCCGTACGATCCCCAGGTGCCTGATTTCAGGCAGCTTGCATCGTTGTTGAATTCGGAATTCAAGCGCCTTTTCCCCGACGATATAGAAATACTTGCCGAACCCGGACGTTTTATGGTGGCAACGGCAGCAGTGCTGATATCGGAGATTATCGGAAAAGCGCGAAGGGACGGTAAAATATTCTATCATATCAATGACGGCGTATATCATACTTTTTCGGGAGTTGTGTACGATCACTGGATTCCGAATTTTTCTCCATTCAAGGAAGGCCAAAAGGAAATATGCGCGGTAGTAGGTCCGACCTGCGACAGTTTTGACAAAATTACGCTTTCCGCAGAATTGCCGTCAAATCTGGAGATTGGAGATTACCTGTATACTACGAATATCGGTGCATACAGTACTGCTTCATCGACAAAATTTAACGGATTTGACGGCGCAAAAATTATTCATAAAAACTTTTCTGCTTGACGGGTGCGCAGGTTAAAAATAACTTGAGCCATCCCAGCAGTGTGTACAGAGTTTTTCTTTGGGGAGCCCTATTGCTTTTACAAGATCGTCAATATCCTGATACATCAAAGTTGTAAAATCAAGGCGCTTTCTTATCTGTTCGACCATTGCTTTGTATTTTTCACTGCGGATGTCGGAGTACTCTCTCATATCTGAGTCTTCCTTTCCAGTAAGCTCCTTAACAGCGATATAGGATGCAAGGTCCATATTTGACCTGGAGCGGCTGAAATTCAAAAATTCGCAGGGGAAAGTCAAAGGCGGACAGGCGATGCGCATATGTACTTCTTTTATTCCGGCTGTGTGAAGATCATGCACGTTATCCTTCAATTGCGTGCCGCGAACAATAGAATCATCCAGGAATACTCCGCTTTTATCTTTTATGACGGATTCGTTCGGGATTAACTTCATTTTTGCTACGAGATCACGTTCCTGCTGACTCTGCGGCATGAAGCTTCGCGGCCAGGTGGGAGTGTATTTAGCGTACGGGCGTTTCAGCGGTATTCCTTTTTCGTTGCTGTACCCCATAGCGTGGCCGATTCCGGAATCGGGAATTCCTGCGACAAAATCTGCCTTAACATTATCTCTTTTTGCCAGAGCTGAACCGCATTTATACCTGCATTCATCCACATTCTTTCCTTCATAAAATGAAGGGGGATATCCATAATACACCCAGAGGAAAGAACATATCTGGCATTTGTTGTTTGGTTTACGCAATTGCTCGTATCCGTCTGCAGTAATTCTCAATACCTCTCCCGGCCCGAGAAATTTTTCTGTTTCGAAACTAAGATTTGGAAAAGCGCAAGTTTCAAATGCAACGGCATGAGCATTTTCTCTCTTGCCGAGAATGACCGGAGTCCTTCCAAGCTTGTCGCGGGCTGCAATAATGCTGTCATCTGTAAGTACCAATATTGAACAAGAACCTTTGACAAGGTTGTAAACATTTTCTATTCCAGATACAAAATCGTCTCCCTCTGCAATCAGCATCGCGACCAATTCGGTCGGATTGATCATCCCGTGGCTTGTTTCTGTAAAAGTGTGGCGAAGTTTCAGGCATCGTTGTTCAAGTTCGGCAATGTTTACTATTTTGCTGATCGTCGCAACGGCAAAACGTCCCATATGAGTTGTAACAAGTATCGGCTGGGGTTCCGTATCGCTTATTATGCCTATGCCAAGCCGGCCGGAGAATTCTGAAAGATTTGCTTCGAATTTATTCCTGAAATACCCGTCCTCCAGGCTGTGAATTGCACGCTGAAATCCGTCTGACGGGGAATAGAAGGCCATCCCTGCGCGCTTTGTGCCCAGATGAGAATGATAATCGGTGCCGTAGAATACTTCTGAAATGCAGGATTGTTTGGAAACACAGCCGAAAAAACCGCTCATGAAATGCCTCTCTTTTTTCCGTATAAATACCGGTTATTGAACCTATATATAATAATTTACGATATTATGTTCACATTTTCATTTACTATAAGTTTTTTTTTATATTTTATGTTATTAGTCAGTTTGTTGTTAATGGATTGACATGCACTGATATTCATTATGCCCGAGGAATTTTGCTAAAAAATGATTGCCGGAATTGAAACATACAAAGACAGGCCTACACGCGCTGAAATATCTTACGGAAACTTGTGCAACAATCTGGATATTGTCAGATCGCTGATATCTAAAAATGTTAAAATTATGGCTATTGTAAAGGCGAATGCATACGGACATGGACTGTTTGAAATATCCAAAAAACTGATAGAACAGGGTGTTGAGTATGTTGGTGTAGCATTTCTCGAAGAAGGCATCTATTTGAGGAAATGCGGAATTACGGCTCCGATCGCGGTGCTCGGTGCAATAAATACAGATCAGATTTCAGATTTTATTAATAACGATATCGAAATTACCAGCTCTTCAATTGATAAATCAATTGCTATCTCTGCTGCGGCAAAAAAACTCGGGAAACAAGCGAAAGTCCATTTGAAAATTGATACGGGAATGGAAAGAATCGGAGTTCATTGGAATCACGCACAGGAATTTATTGAAAAATCCTTTGACCTGGAATTGATTACAATAAGAGGAATATTTTCGCATTTCGCAAAAGCCGAAACAGATTCTGATTTTACATTGAAACAGCTCGACAGATTTGAATCGGTTCTTAATGAAATGGACAAAAAAAACCTGCTGCCTGTATTAATCCATATAGCCAATTCGGCCGGCATTATTAATTTTAAAAATTCTCATTTTACGATGGTAAGACCCGGTATAATGCTTTATGGCTACAATCCTAACGGCTGCCTGCCAGATGTCGGTTTTAATAAAAGAAAACTTAAACCTGTGATGACCCTGAAAACAAAGGTTGCTTATTTTAAAGTGGTGCAGGCACAGACAGGCATCAGCTATAACCATTCGTACACGACGAATGGCCAGACGCGTATCGTAACCTTGCCGATAGGATACGGGGACGGATATTTCCGTGCACTGTCGAACAGGGGAGAGGTTATAATAAGGCATAAAAAATACCCGGTTGTGGGAACAGTATGCATGGATCAATGTATGGTGGATATTGGAATGGACGGCACGGCATACAACGGAGATGATGTTTTATTGTTCGGAGAGATGAACGGGTCTGTGATTACACTTGAGTCGCTGTGCGATAAGATCGGCACTATTACGTACGAATTTTTATGCGGTATCAGCTCTCGAGTGCCGAGGATTTATTATGAATAATTTTTTTGTCACCGGTATTTGTTGGAAAGGCGGTCTTTAGTATAAAATATATGTTCCCTCAATCCTGGTAACAGCTCCCCCTCCGAATAAAACCTGCCAGATTTTATTGTTGCCTCTCTTCTTTTGCAGTTTTACTATATTATATTTATCTGGTTTGTCATTTTGTTCGATTATGACAGTCTCTTTATGCCACATATTATTATCAAGCAGATAGTATCCGAAAGCGCAATTGCCGGAACCGGTGGCGGGATCTTCAAGATAGCCGAAGGCCGGTGCGAATACTCTGGCTCTGAAATCGTTCGATTTATCCACTGCATCTTTTGTAAATACTTCGATGATATCTATCGATGAAGCAGTACAGAAATTTTTTAGTTCATTGAAATCGGGAAAGATTGAGAGAATTGTTTTTGAATTTTTAATTGGAACTATAAGCGTCCACAGGCCGGCATTAATCAATTTCACAGGCATTGAATTATCTATTTCTGAGACAGGAATTCTCAGGCTCGCAGCGATTTCAGCTGTACCTGGAATTTCTTTTCTGTACATAGGAACCGGAGACATGATAAATACAGCATTATCCTGTGCGATTCTGTTTAGTACTTCAAGTTTGCCGCGATTTGTCTGAATACTCAATGAACTATAATTTTTCAACTTGTCGCTGCTATTTACCAAATCATACATGATCGCTATGGTGGCATGCCCGCAAAAATCGACTTCCCTTTCTGAAGAGTAGTATTTCAAGTCGAAACTGTTTTCACCGGTTTGCCGGACATATCCGACCTCATTGACAAATCCTTTTAATTCACAGGCAATTTGTCTCATTTCATTTTCCGAAATATCGGTCTCTGAATCGAGCCGGATGTATCCTGCAGGATTTCCTTCTGATTTGTTTGCTGCAAATGCGTCTATTTTTTTAAAACGTAATTCTTTCATAATAAAAATCAAATAGATTGTTATAACCTTAATAAAGAGCCTGCTTTTTCAAGCGTGTTCGCATTATTGCTGACCAGTGTTCTCCTTTATTGAATGTTATATGATGCAAGAATTTCTCCTTCTTTGCCTGCGAGCAGTAATGCAGCCCTTCCAGGTTCGAGACTTATGGAAAATTCCTTGCCGCTCTTTTTATCTATAAATGAAAAAGGTGTTACGCTGCTGCTTTCTGATGTCAGCACATATAATGTTGCATCGGGCAGTTGTGTAGGACAGATGAGTATTCCCGGATCTTCACAGGAAGTCTCGTAAACCGGATTCACACCCGCACTTTTCATAGCATATTTATATATCCGGCCGATTTCATTCAATTGATCCGATATTTCAAGAGGCAGTGCAGAGTAAAGTATACGACCCTTCTCAAGCTGGATACTCATGAAGGTCTGATTATAATCAAGCAGGCCCCTTTCTGCATAAGTCGTTTTATCTCCGGAATAACTCAAAAGGGACGGACCTCCGGGCCAGTTTATTACGGTCTCGCGTGTTGCGAGAGGGGCGGATTCATAATTAATATTTAAAGTTTTTGCCCGTTCAGGAACGGCTATCCAGTGTTCATCGGCGTCTATTCTGCCCGAAATCAATAAAACAGCTCCGTTTTTGACTTTCGAAATTAATATATCCCATGCCTTATGACTGATAATCCATGGTGATGGAACGATTATTAATTTAACATCAGGCATCTGCGAGAGCTGGTACTCACCTACCGCGAAAGCTGTTCCGCGAGCGTGATGGTAAAGCGCGCGGACCGATTTTTGCTGAGCTTCAATGCTCATTCCTCCGAAGACTGATAATTGAAGAGACTGCGGCAAAACCAATGCTGTTTCCGGAAGGCGTGCTTCAACTGCATATGCCTGTGCATCCGCTGCAAATTTTGAAATTCCTTCCAGAACATTCGTCCATAATTTTTGCGAACCGTCGCGGCGCAAATTGCCGTAAATATCGTTTCTTGTCCAATCCCAATGAAGAACTCCTGCATTAGCGCATGCAAAGCCGAGAGCAAGCTTTCGCTCAAGCAATGGAGTGCCTTTAATATCATCCCAGCGCGAAATTCTGTCTATCGATATAACAGGCTGGGGCCCGGTTTCACCTATCACATTTGGCTTGTTGAGAGTTTTTGCCGCGATGGAACTCCACAGCAGTGCATCATCACGCCACCATGTGTGATTCACAGTATAACCCACGGGCGATTCCGCCCAAAACTGATTAAGCAGTCTGTCTGCAACACCGCCTTCATCCTGTCCGACTGTAACAAGCTGTTTGGCCCCGGTGCTGCGAATTGCATCAATTATCTTACACACCCATTCTGCAAAAGATTCCTGCGCGAAAAGATTATAATCTATTATCCGTATGTTCCGCGTATTACCTGTGCGTGAATATTCAAAATCGGGAAAAGACGGCAGAGGTATCTTTTCAAACGAGCCAATTTCTGAAACGGTAGTTCTCCATGCTTGAGAAAGTTGTTCGATAGTATTGTACCGTTTCTTCAGCCAGCTCTGCCATGCAGACAGTTCTGCCGGATCTCCGTTTGGCGAGTTGCCTTTCCAGATACGTTTCGGATTACAAAAGCTGGGTTCGTTAATAATATCAAAACTTAAAAACGGCACATCTTTGAAACGTGAAGTTATGGCACGAACATATGCAAGCTGTGCTTCAGTTGCAACCGGGTCAAGATATGGATTTGAGCCCGGGCCGAGTTTTGGCCCGCTCTGATCCCGTTCCTCGATCTCTGTTTGAGGTTCAAATGCAAAAAAAGTAAAGACCACCTGCAAATTATGACTTGCGGCAGCAGAAATATAAGCTTCCAGGGCGTTTAATAATCGTTCTTCGGGAGCACCGCTTACCCAGCTTAGATAAAAAGCACGGTTAAGCCATATACCTGTGCGAACGGTTGTTAATCCTTTTTTCTCCATCTCGGCGAAGTCTTTTTCCCAAACATAAGCATTTCCTCCGAGGCTTCCGCCGTAGAAAAAACCGCTTGTATAAGCATCGGTGCCGAAATAATTTGTTCCGGCCATAAGATAGGGTTTGTCTTCTATTCGGAAAAAGTCACGTCCGGTTTCCAACCGTTGTCCTGAGTGAATGAGCGAAGTATCGCGAACAAAGAATCCCGAAGTATACTGCTCTATCAGCGTGTCACCGGTGCTCAGCGAAGCACGCACCTTATAAAGTCCGGTTTCATTAAGAGCTATTGGAAGCTTGATTTTTTCATGCATCGAATTTCCGCAGGGAATTTTTCTTTCAGCTATTGTCCTGGTGCCGGAGATTAATTCAATAGCAAGATCTACGAGCTTGCCTTTGCGTATTATATCGACAGTACCTGAAATGTGATTGCCTGCATCTATTGTAAGCTGCTGAAGGTCTATCCATAATCTGCATCCACCGTATGAAGCATAAAAGGCTGCCTTCTTGATTAATTCGATACCGTCTTCGGAATTCCAGAACTCAGCCTTGGTCTCAAAACTCAGGTATACCCGTCTCCTTGGTATTTGATTGAAACCGACGAGGTCTTCTGCTGCAGCAGGGGCGGCAAGACGATCGCCGCTATCGTTTACAAGGAAACCGAGTCCTCTGTATCTTCCGCCCTGTCCGGCATTGACAAAAACGCGGTCGGCAATTAAGTCTGTATTATTAAAGAACGGCGAGTCTTCATCCCATTGAATTTTCCATGGCCCATGCTGGGGCGCTTCGTAAGAATATTCAATCCCTATCGATAAGGAATAAGTATTTTGGGGATAATCTATGCGCCATCCATTTCCTGCGCGGTACACAGGCACAAAGAAGGGTCTGCCTCCTAATACTAGTAGATTTCCCTGGTTAAGATGCTGGTGTATGGTGCTCCATGCATCTGCAGGCAGAGCAGAACCATAAGGAAGAACAAGAAGATCGCCTTTTGCGAGAGCGTTATTTTTTTTCAATTCCAATAGATTGACGAACTTCGGATTCATTGATGAAAAAGCTTTTTGGAGCGACTGGCGGCTTATTTCACTGCTTTCAATAACCGGGAATCCTTTTTCATAGAATATCACAGCTTTGCCGTACGAGACTGCAGTTCCTGTCAGAAATGAACCGATAAGGAGAAACAGATGTTTTAAAAAATTCTTACTCATTATTTTTACCTGATTCACGATTATTCTATTAATAAAAAATAGTACCCGAAAAGATATATATAAGAACAAACAATTGCTACTCCATACTATCATTAATACTACAAAAATCAATGTTTTTGTGGGACACACATTCCTGTGTGTTATTACATTTGTGTGTCATTCCCGATATTTCTTAGAACACACATTCCTGTGTGTCATTACATTTATTTTGTAGAATACTTGTGTGTCATTACATTTGTGTGTTCAAGAAGGCATTCAAGAGGACATTCAAGAATGAATGTTCTACCCGCATTTTTCTTCATTGTACCACCAACCTATGTATGTCTCTGGTTCTTCGATTAACCCTTTTTTTATTGGATTGTTGTACATATAATTCAATTTCTCATCGAATTCATTCCCATCCCGGACAATTCTATCGAATGACTCTTCCTGCCAAATCGATCCTTTCGTATTCCGATACTGATTGATTTTGTGGGCACTCACACCTTTTATACCATGCATAATACGACTTAAGGTTATTCCTTCCATCGGCTGCAAAAGTAAATGCACATGATCCGGCATCACTATGGTGGCATAGCAATCATAGTATTTACCATCACCTTCTTTGATGTGATTCAAAACAATATCCTGTTCACCCTCGTAAAGTACAGTTTCCTTTGCACAAAAGGTTATGAAGTAAATGGAACCATTCAAGGACCAATGGGGCAAATGCCGCCTCGTTATTTTCAATTCTTCTGACATATGTTTTTATGGGACATACATTCCTGTGTGCCATTACATGGTTACCTTGTTTAAAGATGTCAATCAAGAATGATTGACCTACCCGCAATGGGCGGTGGGACACACATTCTTGTTTGTCATTACATTTATGTGTTCATGTGGACATTCAGGAATGAATGTCCTACGAGAATATTTTCCGAAGAGGCACAGAACATGATGAACCTTTTTAATGATATGAACTGATTGTAATAATCAGTAGTGGGCTATTTTAAGATTCCCAATAGAAGCATTCGGGAATGACACATTATTTTTTTTGTCATTCCCGCGGATTTTAAGCGGCCTGCCTGCCGCAGGCAGGGAATCTTAATATGGTTAACAGGGAAATTAAAATTAACCCACTACCTAATAATCCTCTCAAAAATAGAATAAGGCATCCTATCATTACATTGTCTTTATTGGGTGAACCCTTGTCGAGTTGGCTAGACAGCACTCACCTAAAATGTATATAAAGCTCTCTTTTTTTGCAATGTTTTAAAAAAATAAAACAAAAAAACACCTCAGATTAGCGCCGACGCACTTATAATACATATTCTTTTTACACCTTTGAGAAAGCGAATTATAATAATCCCATTTTGTGGACTACCCTAACAACGCGGATATTACTCAGAAGTGAACACAGGCAAATCTGCTTATTATTATTTTTCATTTCATGCGTAGAATGAGATATCGGTATATATGAAGCGATTAAACCAAGTTTTGTTTGCACTGCTTGTCAATTTTGATTATCATTTAATTTAATTATGACAATTCTCGGCATAGAAACTTCGTGTGATGAGACTTCTGCTGCTGTTTATAAAGACGGCAGGCTTCTATCCAATGCTACGGTTGTCCAGCTATTCCATTCCCAGCATGGAGGAGTTGTTCCGGAATTGGCATCACGTGCACACTTAAAGCTGATAATTCCTATTGTAGATGATGCTCTTAAAGATGCCGGAGTGGAAAAAGAAAGCATTGATGCAGTCGCTGCAGTAAATGGACCCGGACTTATCGGTTCAATACTGGTCGGATTAAGCTTCGGCAAAGCAATGGCAATGGGACTCGAAATTCCGTTTATCGGCATCAATCATATGGAAGCGCATATTTTTTCCAATTTGATAAATGAGCCGAAACCGTCGTTTCCATTTTTAAATCTGACAGTCTCCGGGGGTCATACACAGCTTGTCCTGGTCAGGAATTATTTTCAATATGAATTATTGGGAGAGACGATAGATGATGCTGCAGGCGAGGCATTCGATAAAGTAGCTAAAATGCTCGGTATAGGTTATCCGGGCGGATCTCAAATCGATAAACTGGCAAAAGAAGGAAATCCAAAAGCCATAGCGTTTCCGCGGCCGTACCTCGCAGAGGGTTCTCATCAGTTCAGCTTCAGCGGATTAAAAACTTCTGTATTGTACTACCTCCGTAAAATTGGATTTGACAAGACATCCGTAAACGACAGCCGGTTTATTGCTGATGTATGTGCAAGCTTTCAGGCGGCAGTTGTGGATGTATTGATTGATAAACTTATTAAAGCGGCGGTAAAATATAAAGTGAAAGATATCTCCGTCTCGGGGGGCGTTTCGGCAAATTCCGAATTGCGCCGGCGGTTAAAATTGGAAGCGAAAGCAAATAATTTTGATTTGTTTATTCCGGAACTGAGCTTTTGCACGGATAACGGAGCTATGGTTGCGGCTGCAGGATATGAACGGCTGCGGCATGGATTTACTTCGTCTCTCGAAATCACAGCAGAACCCAACCTTCAATTATGAAAAAAAAATGGAAAGACAAGAAAAAGAAATAGCCGGCTGGCGCAAGCGAATCGATAAAATCGACCGCAGTATCGTCCAACAGCTGAATAAGCGTGCCTTTTGCGTGAATAAAATCGGACTGGCAAAAAAGCAGATCGGAATAAATGTGTATTCGCCAAAACGAGAGAATCAGGTGCTTCGGAATGTTACTGATAATAACAAAGGCCCTTTTTCTAATCGTGCCGTACGCGAGATATTTTCAAGTATTATGCTTGAATCGAGAAAATTTGAACATGTAAAACAAAAGAAAAAAACTCAAAATAAACGCAAATGAAATTCTGTATTACTAAAAAGAGAATTTATGTAGGTTTAACTGTAATCGGTGCTGCAGTACTGGCTTTTGCATTTTATGTATTTCTTTTCCCAAATTTTCACACTGCCTCACAGGGTAAATATGTCACCATCTCGCGCGGCGAATCATTTCATAATGTTGTTGATTCTCTGCTGGAAAACGGGGTGATTCGCAACAAATGGTCGTTTAAACTTGCCGGCAGAATTCTCGGTCTGACAAAGACGATTAAGGTGGGAAAATATCTCTTTGTCTCCGGGCAGTCAAACTACAGCATATTGAGCGATATCAGCCTGGGGAAATCGAGACTGATAATTCCTGTCACGATTCCTGAAGGATGGCCGCTCAGTAAAATTGGGCGCCGTTTTGCGAAGGAGCTGGGTATAGATGAAAACCGGTTTTTTGCACTTTGTCAGGATGAACAATTTATAAGCAGCAGCGATATTAATGCAAAATCACTTGAAGGGTATTTACTGCCCGACACGTATTCGTTTTATTGGCAGACAGACGAAAAGGAAATAATTAAGAGAATACTGGACGCATTTAAGAAGTTCTACGACGACACTTTGTTCATTAAACAGAAAGAGCTGGGCAAAACGCAGACAGAAATTCTGACTCTTGCGTCTATAGTGGAAGCGGAATCAAATCTGGATGAAGAACGGGCCAGGATAGCCGGTGTTTATATGAACCGTTTGAAAAAACGCATGCGCCTTGAAGCTGATCCGACTGTTCAATATGCAATCGGCGAAGAAAGAAGACTGAGATATACTGATTTGAATTTCAATTCGCCTTATAATACTTATCGCAATTATGGACTTCCTCCCGGACCAATAAATAATCCGGGCAGATTGTCTATCATTGCAGCTTTGTATCCGGAAAAAAATGATTTCCTCTTCTTTGTTGCTACAGGCAGAGGAGGACACTGGTTTGCCAGAAATTACAATGAACATCTGAAAAATATCCGTCTTTATCACCGTACCAGAAGAGAGTTGAAAAAAATATCTGAAAGCTGATAAATATATTTTAGCATGAACTCTTATAAAAAAATACAAATAGCTGCACTTGTCTGCCTGATTGTTTTTTCAGGATGTGCAAATCAACAGCCGCCTCAGGGCGGACCGGTGGACTTGACCACCCCGGAAATCATTGCAGTATATCCCGGCAA
>JAFGLB010000033.1 GCA_016928255.1 Bacteroidota bacterium | reverse complement strand
TTCAGCAGAGTGCACGTTGCATATACAAGCCGTCCTCCTGGCTTTACCAGCGGCGCGGATGAATCCAGTATCGCTTCCTGCTTTTCCGATACTTCATCAACAGTATGTTCTGTAATTTTCCATTTCATACCGGGATTGCGCCTGATCGTACCGGTTCCTGAACATGGCGCATCTACTAAAACGATATCAAAAAATCCTTTAAACCGATCGACAAGATTGTCCGCGGAACCGATTTCCTTTACACGGACATTCTGCACACCTGCACGTTTGGCACGTTTCCGGAGATCTTCGAGCCGGAATCCGTTTATATCCGCTGCAAATATCTCTCCGCGGTTTTTCATAATTGCCGCTAGTTCCAATGTCTTGCCTCCGGCTCCGGCACAGACATCCAGCACTTTTGCATTAGGTTTGGGATCTATAAGAAGAGGGAGAATCTGACTTCCCTCGTCCTGCATTTCAAACCACCCTTCCTTAAATATTGGAAGAGAAAAAACATTCAGCCTTTTTTTCAGGATTAATCCGACCGGCGATATCGGTGTTCTCTCTGACTCAATTCCAAGCTTTTCCAGCTCTTCTTTGCATTGTTCAACTGTCGTTTTAAGTGTATTTACACGGATTGTAAGCGGAGCCAGCTTATTCAGACTTGCGCAAATTTTCTCCGTCTCACTTTCTTCATACTGTGCAATGAATTTTTCTATCATCCAGTCCGGAAACGAATATTCTATTCCTATCCTTTGAATAACCGACTTGGATTCAATTACAACCGGTCTCTTCAAATTAGTCAGAATAAGCTCCAAATTCTCTCTCGTCCGGTTATCTTTAATTTTCGGGATCAATATATCAGACGTTATTTGATCATTTCTGGTTTCATTAAATAGAAAGGCGATTATTAAAAAAAGGTGCCTGTCATCATCCGGGATATTACAGCTTATTCCGGAAACCGCCGCGTCAACTTGATATTCCAGTTTTCTCAAATGGCGCAGAGTGCCGTAAGAGGTCTCTGCGATAAACCGCCGGTCATGCGAACCGAGATATTTATGCGACCTGAAGAATGTGTCAATCAGGCTGTCAGCCGGCTTATCTGATTTGAGGATGATACCGAGCAGTTCCTGTGTATGTCCGATTAAAGACGAGATTTGCATAGATAAAAGTCAGGTTTTTGCATTTATTATACAAGATACTGTAAAAACCTGTGGGAATCCATGCATCCGGCTAGAGGTAATCAGACTTTAATTTGAGCTTGTCATAAAAAATCGGCTCATAATAAATTAAGGCGAGTATTGTATCAGTGAAAGGCCCAATGCCCGGATTTGACAGCCGGGATTATTTTTGCTAAGAGCTGATATCAAATATAAAAATAATGAAAGCCCAGTGTCACTTCAAAATGAGCTGGGACTTCAGAGAATTCACTTCCTTTTACGGGGAGAAGAAAGACGTGAAGGGGACTAATTATTGTTGGTCAATTCGATAAATACAATCCTTAACCATATTAAGTTTGTATAATTTCCAAACAATTCTTTTAAGTCCTTTGTAAAGCTGTTAGTAATTACACGATTTTATTTGAACTGTTTTTATAAAAATATCTTTCAGAAAAGTTACTTTTCAGTTGAACCAGTGCAATTTATTGTATGACTCCTCTAATATCTTAAAACCTTTTAAAAAGTACAAGTTTATTTATTTGGAATGGCATTAGATTCAATATTATTTTTAAACAACTCAGGATGCCCATCAATATACTTAATTAACAATTTATTGTACTGTAAAGCATAATTATAAGCTAAATCTTGTAAACGCCTGTGCTCTTCACTAATAATAACATCACTTGTTCCCGCTATTACTCTTACACCAAAATGTTTTCTATATAGTTTGTATTTTTCTAAATCTTCAACACCAGGTATTATGAGTGACAATTCCATCATACCTACAAATCTAAGGTCATGATTTGTAATAGCTTCTCGGAAATCATTCTCGGCATTAGCGTTTTCCATTTTTCGTAACTCAGGATTTGGCAATCCTGTGGCTTTTAATTCACGCCTATCACTATTTGTAATAAGCAATAAGAATGCTGTCAAAACAATTACTAGCATACAAATAATTACGATTTTATGGTTTAGTAAATATTTCATTTTTAATTTCCTCAATAAGATATATAGACAGGATTCAGATCAATTTCCTGCCATCAGTAACCATTGACTCGCTGAATGCCATTTAATCGGCTTTGGAATATCAGAAGGACGTTCCGGATCAAGAACAATAAGATGTGCCGAAGCCTTTTTATGCTCAACTGCTGCATCAAGCAGGCCCTGTATCTCACGTTTTAGTACATCTGCCGTATACAGTTGTGTGCAAACTTGCAGCAATTCCCGGTGTCCGTCAGGATACTTTGCTAAAAAGTCAACTTCGGATCCTGTCGAATTCCTTACGTATGATACATCTACTCGGCGGCGCTCTAATTCCAGCATCACGCAGGTTTCCAGCGCATGTCCGATATTTAAATTGCTGCCAGAATTAAAGAGTTGTATTAAGCCCATATCTATTGGATATACTTTTCTTGGATTTACCATCCGTTTGCGTTCCGATTCTGCAGCTATTGAGAGAGAACGAATGAGAAAGGCATCTTCCAAATGAGCCAGATATTCATGCAAAGTATCTTTCGCTATCGGCATACCCTGTGAACGAAGATCGTGATAAAATTTGTTAATACTGAACAATCCGCCGGCATTTGATAATAAGTGATGGATTAACCAGCGCAAGGCCGCAGGGTGGGACACTTCGTGACGTTCGATTACATCGCGCAATAGAGATGTATCGACATATCCGCGAAGGAGATCAAACCTATCTCTTGCTTCTGCTCCGACACTTTCAGGGAAACCTCCAACTATAAGATATTCTCGCAAGTCTTTTTCTAATAATGAACGTTTTGCTTTTGGCAGCCGCATCACATCAGTCTCCGGTTCCCTTCCTATATGACGGAGATATTCTCTAAAACTGAACGGATGAACCAACGCTTCCATAGCTCGTCCGCGCATACTTGTGGCAACTTCACGTGAAAGAAGTTTTGCCGACGAACCCGATAGAAATACTTCGATTTTTTCTGTTTCAAGCAAACGGCGGACAAATCCTTCCCATCCTGTCACCGCTTGTATTTCGTCAAGGAAGAATACTGTCCTGTGTTTATCTCTTAATTCAGGGAATAATCTGAAGAATTCTTCAACTAAGAATTGCAATTCCGTTGCTTTCATTCCGGCGAGACGTTCATCTTCAAATCCGAAATAGAGTAAGCTTTCGCGTTTTGCTCCTGCAGAAATCCGGTCACTGAGCACCTGCCATAAAAACATCGATTTTCCTGTTCTGCGCATGCCTATGACAGCGATTGCTTTACCGCGAATTTTGGGCAGATAGACGTCGCGGCGTGTAAATTCAGGTATTGGCGCCGCTATTGAGTCTATTATTTTTTGGCGAATAATGTCTTTCATTTATCCTTTTTAAAAGGACAATATATATGATAATTGTCCTTTTATCAAGGACAATTATTTAGTACTGAAAAAGGCATTTCCACAATTGTGATATTTCTTGTATTGGCGCTAATGAGCTGGTGTGCCTCATAAAATGCCTCTTCAATATTTGTCTTTTACCGCAAATACTATCATCCCCCGGTTATCTATTCCGATTTCCACGCTTTCTCCTTCACCGATCTCACCGGCAAGAATTTTTTCCGATAAACCGTTGACAACATATTTCTGGATAACTCTCTTGAGCGGTCGCGCTCCGAAGCTGGGATCATAACCTATGGATGCAAGCCGCAACTTTGCTTCGTCTGTGAAGATCAACGCTATATTCTTTTCAGCAAGCATCTTTTGCACATGCCGCAGCTGCAGTTCAACAATCTGCTTCAACTCAGACATCGTGAGCGGCTTGAATACAATTATCTCGTCAATCCGATTAAGAAATTCAGGTCTGATCGACTGCTTCAGCATGTCGAATAATTGCACACGCAAATCACCCATCAGCTCATCACGATTATCTTCCGTCAGTGTTTCCATCTTCTCCTGTATCAGGTGGGACCCGAGATTCGATGTCATTATCACAATCGTATTTTTAAAATTGACGGTCCTCCCTTTGCTGTCCGTTAACCTGCCCTCGTCAAGCAATTGCAAAAGTACATTGAATACTTCGGCATGCGCTTTTTCTATTTCATCAAGAAGAAGAACTGAGTACGGTTTTCTTCTGATTGCCTCCGTAAGCTGGCCGCCTTCTTCATAACCGACATATCCCGGCGGCGCACCTATCAGGCGCGATACGGAAAATTTCTCCATATACTCGCTCATATCGATACGCACAACTGCATTTTCATCATTGAATAAAAATTCAGCCAGTGCTTTAGCCAGTTCCGTTTTTCCCACACCCGTGCTTCCCAGAAAAACAAATGAACCGATAGGCCTTCGTTCGTCCTGCAATCCTGCACGGCTGCGCCGTATCGCATCCGCGACTGCTTTCACAGCGTCTTCCTGATCTATAAGCCGTTCATGTATCCTGTCTTCAAGATGCAGCAGTTTCGCCCGTTCGCCTTCGAGCATACGCTGAACAGGTATGCCTGTCCATTTTGCCACTATCTCTGCAATATCCTCTGCATCCACCTCTTCCTTCAGCATTTTTTGGCTCTTCTGCACTTCGACAAGTTTGCCGGAGGCTTCTTTCAGATTTTTTTCCAGTCCGGCTATGATGCCGTAACGGAGTTCCGCTACACGCCCAAGTTCGCCCTGCCTTTCCATCCGGTCAGATTCATTTTTTGTGTTTTCAATTTCTTCTTTCATTTTGCGTATTGACTGTATCAGGTCTTTTTCAAGCTGCCAGTGGGCTTTGAGTTCGGAACGGGTCTGATTTAGTTCGCCGAGTTCACGCTCGATTTCACCCAGGCGATTTCTGGATTCATCATCCTTTTCGCGCTTTACAGCTTCGCGCTCAATTTCCAGCTGTTTAATGCGGCGTTCCACGCTGTCTAATTCCTCGGGCATTGAATCGATTTCTATTCTAAGTTTCGACGCTGCTTCGTCAACCAGGTCGATCGCTTTGTCCGGCAAAAATCGGTCCGAAATGTAACGATGACTCAATTGCGCGGCCGCAACAATTGCACCATCCGTAATACGTACTCCATGATGAACTTCGTATCTCTCCTTCAATCCGCGCAAAATAGAAATTGTATCTTCCACACTCGATTCTTCTACAAGCACCGGCTGGAATCTGCGCTCCAATGCCGGATCTTTTTCAACGTATTTTCGGTATTCGTCTATTGTCGTTGCACCAATAGCACGTAAATCTCCCCGCGCCAGCGCAGGTTTAAGCATATTGGCCGCATCAACCGAACCCTGAGCCGAACCGGCACCGACTAGCGTATGAAGTTCATCGATAAACAAAATAATCTCGCCGTTGGCTTCCGTTACTTCCTTAAGAACGGCTTTCAGTCTCTCTTCAAATTGTCCGCGGAAACTTGTTCCCGCTACAAGCGAACCCATGTCGAGAGCGACAATACGTTTGGTTTTCAGGCTCTCGGGCACATCACCGGCAACAATGCGGTGAGCTATTCCTTCAGCAATAGCAGTTTTTCCGACACCGGGATCTCCGATGAGCACGGGATTGTTTTTCGTTCTGCGCGAAAGTACCTGCAAAACTCTTCTTATTTCATCTTCACGCCCGATAACAGGATCAAGTTTTCCCTTGCGTGCAAGATCATTCAGATCGCGTCCGAAACGCTCGAGCGATTGATACTTATCCTCCGGCGTTTGATCGGTAACACGCTGGCTTCCGCGCACTTCCTTGAGAGCTTTATAAATGCCGTCTTTTGTTATCCCCTGATCTGCAAGAAGTTTTGAAGCAGTCGACTGCGCATGCAAAACTGCAAGCAGTAAATGCTCGGTGCTTATATATTCATCTTTGAGCTGTTCAGCTTCTTTCTGTGCCGCTTCGAATAAACGGCCGAGTGCGGGAGAAATATTCTGACTGCCGAGTCCTGCTCCCTGCACTTTAGGCAGTTTTTCAATCACTTCATTGATTTTAATTTTCAGATAATTGACATTAGCGCCGAGTTTTTGCA
This sequence comes from Bacteroidota bacterium, assembly GCA_016928255.1. Lineage (GTDB taxonomy): Bacteria > Bacteroidota > Ignavibacteria > UBA10030 > UBA10030 > Fen-1298. The sequence continues at coordinate 7,399 of JAFGLB010000033.1, read as the reverse complement.
GGATCGGTACAACCACTCCTTCACTGTCCTGCACAAGAGCCGCAAGCAAATGCTCCGGTTCAATAATCTGATTGCCGTAGCTCGATGCAATTTCCTGCGCATTCTGCACAGCTTCCTGAGATTTAATTGTAAATTTATTAAAGTTCATGTTTCATTATTCCTTTTCTTTTGACACCTCTCCCCCTCCTTAGTACTAAATATGGCTGGGGGGAGATTGAGAGGGGGTCATTTAATCTTGATTTTCATGACCTCTCCCTAACCCTCTCCTGAAGGAGAGGGAAGTTTTCCTACATATCGCCTAATGTTGCCTGAGATTTAATTGTGAATTTATTGAAGTTCATATTTCTTTCTCTTTTCTTTTCATCCCGTAGCTACAAAATAAATATGGTAGTCGAAGACTTCAGTCTTCGTTAGTAAACCAAATACGAAACCTAAAGGTTTCGACTACCATCATGCACATTCTTTTTACTTCTTCCCTTCCCCGCTTTCTTCCTCTGCCCATTTCTTATCTGCTTTCTGCTCAATTACAATCTCCATTGCTTTTTGCTTTTCTGCTGACTGCATATCATGAAACGCCGCCATCGAAGCAAAACTGCCGGAACGTTGTAAATTTTTCTTGTTGTTATTTGCTATTGCATAGATAATTACCGCCAGCAATCCGATTATAACAACTATAAAAATCAAAAGTATAATTGTTGAGTTGGACATGGAAATATTTCCTTTCCCTTTCTATCATCATTCCCGCAAAAGGCAGGAATCCAGTTTTATGTGCTTTTTCCGGATTATCGAATAAAATAAAAGGCGAGTATTTTTCTCGCCTTTCATTTATATATCAGATTGGTGAGTATTCACCTTATCCTATTCTATAACGACACATAGACTTATTTATCGTCTACTACTTCAAAGTCAGCATTCTCGACCTTCTTGCCGCTCTGATCACCAGTTGGAGGTGCCTGTTGCTGCTGCTCTCCGTCAGGCTGTCCGCCGGCAAACGGGCCTTGCTGTTCCCCGCCTGCACCCGGCTGATTCTTGACCGATTCGTACATCTTGGAGGAGGCTTCATTCCATGCATTGTTTAAAGCTTCCATCTTTGCCTTGATCTCCGATGCATTGTTTGTTTTGATTGCCTCATCAAGAGCATTTGCAGCAGTTTCAACTTTGGCTTTCATTTCTGAAGGAATCTTGTCGGCCAGGTCTTTTAATTGTTTCCGAGTCTGGAAAACCAGATTATCTGCCTGGTTCTTCGTGTCTATTTCTTCCTTCCGCTTTTTATCTTCTGTTGCATGAGCCTGAGCATCGGTCTTCATCTTTTCGACTTCTTCTTTGCTTAATCCGCTTGAAGAAGTAATACGGATAGACTGCTCTTTATTAGTCGCTTTATCTTTTGCAGAAACATGCAGCATTCCGTTCGCATCAATATCGAATGTCACTTCGATCTGGGGAACACCGCGCGGTGCGGGAGGTATGCCGTCGAGATGGAAACGTCCTAGCGTTCTATTATCAATTGCCATCGGCCTCTCACCCTGGAGAATATTAATTTCAACAGAAGGCTGGCTGTCCGAAGCGGTTGAAAAGATCTCGCTTTTCTTTGTCGGAATTGTTGTGTTCGCCTGGATCATTTGCGTCATCACTCCACCCAGTGTTTCGATGCCGAGAGTCAACGGCGTAACATCGAGCAGCAGGACATCCGTTACATCTCCGGAAAGCACTCCGCCCTGAATAGCCGCGCCTACTGCAACGACTTCGTCCGGATTTACTCCTTTGTGTCCTTCTTCTCCGAATATATCCTTAACAAGCTGCTGCACGCGCGGTACTCGGGTCATTCCGCCGACTAAAATTACTTCATCTATCTGGTTCGGATTGATTCCGGCATCTTTTAATGCTTTTTCGACAGGCGAAACGCATCTTTGAACCAGATCTTCCACGAGTTGTTCAAACTTCGCCCGTGTTAGAGTCATATTCAGATGCTTTGGCCCGTCTGCAGTTGCCGTAATGAACGGGAGATTGATTTCCGTCTGCATAAGCTGTGAAAGTTCCATCTTTGCTTTTTCTGCCGCTTCACGCAGGCGCTGCAGGGCCATCGGATCTTTACGAAGATCGATTCCGTCTGTTTTTTTGAACTCATCAGCTATATATTCAAGGACACGCATATCGAAATTGTCTCCGCCGAGGTGCGTATCGCCGTTAGTAGATTTTACTTCAAAAACGCCGTCGCCCAGTTCAAGAACAGAAATATCAAACGTTCCGCCTCCAAGGTCGAATACCGCAACTTTCGAATCCTTGTGCTTCTTATCCAGGCCGTAAGCAAGCGCTGCCGCTGTCGGCTCGTTAATAATGCGCCGGACATTGAGTCCTGCTACTTCTCCCGCTTCTTTCGTCGCCTGGCGCTGTGCATCATTAAAATACGCAGGCACTGTAATGACTGCGTCTGTTATTTTCGTACCGAGATAATCTTCCGCGGTTTGCCTCATTTTCTGAAGTATCATAGCAGAAATTTCCGGGGGCGAATAAATACGATCGGCAATCTGCACACGAGCAGTGTTGTTATCGCCCTGAATTACTTTGTAAGGGACAAGTTTCATTTCTTCATTAACTTCATTGTGGAAACGTCCCATAAACCGCTTTATAGAGAATACGGTATTCTGCGAATTAGTAACTGCCTGCCGCTTAGCCGCTGCGCCTACGAGACGCTCTCCCGATTTCGGGAATCCGACTACCGACGGTGTCGTACGCGCTCCTTCGCTGTTCGCTATAACGACAGGATCGTTTCCTTCCATAACGGCTACGACCGAGTTGGTGGTTCCAAGGTCTATGCCGATTATTTTTCCTGAATTTGATGCCATTTTATTTTATCCTTTCATTTTGCGGTTAACCCGCTGTTGGTGGTTTTTTATTACTTCGTTAATCTCAGTCCGGTATTGATTTTATATTTTCACTGCCCGACTCGGATCAACAAAACATTAATAGAAAGGCTGGGTCATCCCACCAAGATGACCCAACCGATTATGGTACGAACATATCGCGATTAGTTCGTACAATTATTTAACCTTTACTTCGATTTGCTTCGGCTTTGCTTCCTCGGCTTTAGGCACCTGGACAGTTAAAACACCGTCTTTGAATGCCGCATCGATTTTGTCGTTCAATATTGCAGTCGGCAGCGTAAAGGATCTCTGAAACGAACCGTACGACCGTTCAACACGGTGATAATTTTCTTTCTTCGTTTCCTTTTCCTGCTTTTTCTCACCGCGAATTGTGAGCATATTGGATTCGACTGTAATCTTCACTTCATCCTTATTCACACCGGGCAGTTCAACCTTTACGGTGTATTTATCGTCATGTTCAGTAATATCAACTGCCGGGGTCCAAGAAGCAAGTGCGTATTCTTCGCCTTCTTCAGAACCGCGGAAGATATTATTGAACATTCTGTTTATTTCCCTCTGCATGCCAAAGAGGTCAGAGGGCCATGCCGCGAGATCGCGGGCTGGATTCCATCGAACGAGTGACATAGGTCTTACCTCCTATTGATTAAGTTATTGTATACGTATTTGCCGGGCCTTTAATTCATCGGCTTTCGGCAGTGTTATTAATAAAACTCCGTCTTTGTATTCGGCGCGAATATCATCAAGCTTAATACCGGTGCCTAATCGAAATTCGCGATGATATTTCTTCTTCCCGATTTCATTTACAATAATTTCACCGCCTCCTGAATCGTTAATCATCTGCAATGAACTTACTGAAAGCATTCGGGCATCTGCTGTAATCGATATTGATTCTTTAGATGCGCCGGGCATATCGATTTCAACAATAAAAGCATCGCTGGTCTCATAAATATCGGCTGCGGGACAAACAACCATTTCATATCCTTCTGCTCCCGGTACAACGGCGTTGCAGCATGCACGGACTAGAGCAGTGTTCTTTTTGTTGTTCTCCATAAACTGCTGCACCTCCTTACTTCACCTCGATAGTTCTTGGCTTCGCAGATTCCGATTTCGGCAGGACAACTTTTAATATGCCGTTTGTCAAATCCGCCGAAATATTGCCTGCATCAATATCGTGTTCAAATTGAATTGAACGATCGAATTTTTGCGAGCTCAGTTCCTTTAATACCAATTTTGCATTTTCTGGAACCTCGTACGGCTTGCGTTCTGCACTTATCTTTAACACAGCATTTTCAAATTCAATCTTGACGTCTTCTTTTTTAACACCGGGCAGTTCTGCAATAACAACAGCCTGGTTTTCCTGCTCTATAATATCTATTGCAGGATGACTTTGTGAAAAGACCGTATCTGTTACAAGAAAATTATTGACGAGATTCTCTAGTGTTTTTGGATAATCAAATCGGACGAACATTGCTTTATCTCCTTTTTTTTGTTGACTTTTGATATATTTAAGTCAATATATATGCCATAAAAAAATTCACTGATTTTACGCAAATTTAAGCACTGTTTAGCATTATGACATACAATTTGTCAGTATGTATGTCAATACGACAGAAATATGACACGCAAAATGACAGATTAATCTGAAAATTTATCAGATATGTACACAAATATGTTTTCTTGCTTTTCAACACCATTTTCGTTAATCTTTTGCGGTTTTATTAAATATTTGGAGAAGAGTTGAGATGCGTTGGTTATTGGTTTTATCGATTGTTTGCTTTCAGATTGTCGGGGCACAGGATATAGATTATTCAACGGGTATTGGATTAGAATCGCTAAAATCAAACGACTTAAAAACACATATATTTATTCTCACCTCCGATAGTCTTGAAGGGCGCGAGACTTCCTATCAGGGACAGCGAAAGGCTGCCGGATATATTTCGGAATTTTTCAGCAGTATTAATTTAACACCAGCCGGCGACAGCGGCACATTCTTTCAGCATTTCGAAGTTGAAGAAATACGAATTAGTCCCGAAACAAGAATCTCGTTAAACATCGGCAACAAGGAAAAGAATTTCGTTTGGAGAGATGATTTCTTCCTGGATAAAGTCAAGGACACTACTGTTTCAGGTCGGGCAGTGTTTGTTGGTTTTACAGACACAGAATTAACCTCTGAAGAAGAGGCAAAAATTGAAGGAAGGATAGTATTTGCCTTCATTGGCAAGAAAGAATACGCCGGTGATACTTCAAAATCTGCAGCCTGGTGGCGTCTCAGATCATTCAGGAGTGATAAAGGAGCGGCTGCGGTATTGATGATTACCGATGAAGAAGGTAATGCTTCATTCCGGCAGGCACAGGCGGCAATACGCGGATTTGGCCGCAACAACAAGATCATGATAATGAAAAACGACAGGCCGTTCATCAAACCAAATAAAGTTCGTTTTTTAATAACTCCTGTTTTGGCAGAAGAAGTATTGAAGTCAAAAGGCATATCCCTGAAACAACTTAGAAAAGAAGCACAGTATAATAAAGATTTCAGACCCGTCTTCATCGACAGCGTGGTAATAACCATTCACACAAGCGTATTACATGAAACAAAGAAAACCGAAAACATTATCGGTATGCTTCCAGGCAGCGATCCGGATCTTAAGTCACAAGCTGTTGTTTTTTCAGCTCATTATGATCATTTAGGCAGGGATATTGATGGCAGTATTTATTACGGTGCAGATGATAACGCCAGCGGAACCGCGGCTGTTTTGGAGGTCGCAGAAGCATTTTCATTAAACCCTGTTAAGCCGAAGCGCAGCCTTATCTTTCTCATGACAACAGGAGAAGAAAAAGGCCTGCTGGGTTCAAGTTATTATAGCCACCGCCCGATTATATCGTTGGATCGTCATATTGCCGATATAAACCTGGATATGATCGGGCGTATGGATGCAGAACATGCAGCAATCAAGGATACTAATTACATTTATGTCATCGGTTCCGACAGAATAAGTCCTGAACTCGACAGCCTTTTAAGAAAGACAAACAGTGAATTGGGCCAATTGACACTCGATTACAGATACAATAGTGAAGATGATACGGAGAACTTTTATTACCGTAATGACAACTATCAATTTGCCCGGAACGGCATTCCTGTAGTTTTTTTCTTCAGCGGCCTCCATGCTGATTATCATAAACCGTCTGATACCGCAGATAAAATAATTTACAACAGGATCGAGAAGGTATGCAGGATAGTATACCGCCTCGGATGGAAGCTCGGTAACTTCAACAGGTTATTGACGAATACTCATGATAGAAAATAAGGACCAAGATGCTCACAAAGGAAGAACTTCAAAACGGATTAAATACATTCGTCTTCGGAAAGAAAATCTTTGATTATAATTCCATAGACTCAACCAATTCATGTGCCAAGATGCTGGCAGGAAGCGGAGCTGAGGAAGGAACCGTAGTAATAGCAGAATTTCAGACAGCGGGGCGCGGCCGGCTCGGGAGGGTGTGGCAATCGCAATCCGGAAGCAATTTGCTTTTTTCAGTAATTATCCGCCCGAAACTTGAAATTAACAAAATCGGCCTTCTTCCGTTTTTCGCTGCAGCCGGGGCTGCGCAAGCTTTGGAGAATGTGACAGGCAGTTATTTTGAATGCAAATGGCCGAACGATATACTTTTAAACGGTAAAAAAAGCTGCGGAATCCTGCTCGAGAGTTCTTTTCAGCATAATACGCTCGATTATGCAATTATCGGCATGGGTGTAAATGTGAATCAGAAAGAGTTCGGCGGAAATATAAAAGACGGCGTTACATCGCTCTGTCTTGAATTTGAAAAAGAATTTGATCGGAGAGAAGTATTTCGGCAAATTATGATATCTCTGGAACTCCTCTATTCAGACGTAAGGACCGGTAATTTTACCAGAGCAATAAGTGAATGGAAGTCAAGAACGTCCATATTCGGCAAACAGATCAGCATTAATCAGTCAGGCGAACGTTTGCAGGGGATCGCTGTCGGCTTATCTGACGACGGTGGATTGATACTTGATACGCGAAACGGACAAAGAATTTGTTATGCAGGCGATGTGACTTTTACGAATGAAAGCTGAACAGGTTGTCCAATTGAGATCGAACAACTATCTCAAATATTGTAAAGTGAATTCGTGCGTGTTATCATAGGCCTCCAGCTCCCTGACCTCAATCAAACCTTGGGAGAGGGGGAGATAGAAAAGAAAGAATAATAACATGAACTTCAATAAATTCACAATTAAATCTCAGGAAGCTGTGCAAGATATGTAAGATTAAACTCCCCTCTCCTTATAGGAGAGGGTTAGCTTGCCCGCCGAAATGCAATACAGGCGGGGGTGAGGTCATAAAGGTCGAGATTTTGTGACCCTCTCTGAAGAAAAGAACGGAAATGGAAAAGTGAACATATTCATTATAAAAAATTAGGTAATTATGTAAGAATGTAACCATAGAATAATTATAAGTATATTATTTTATGGTGAGTTACAGCAAAATCAGTTATCA
>JAFGLB010000032.1 GCA_016928255.1 Bacteroidota bacterium | reverse complement strand
TGACAAGGTTTACTCGATAAAATGGGAGGCAAGTGTCGAACTCTTTTTTTTCACAGTCAAACAGTATCACCGTCGATTGTCACATCGCAATGGCTGCGTTAAAATCGACGTCTAGTTATTCAAAACCCAAAGGGTTTCGTGATAAATAGCCGTATGATTTATCATACGGTGAAGATGAATTCGACAAATAGATGGTCAAGCTTAGAGTCCCCCGTTTATGAAACAACGGGGCAGGCGGTCACCGACCGGACTTTTTATTAAATGCCTTGTGCAGCTGTATTATTATCCGATCTGATGATCGGATTCTACGAAATATCTCCACCATCGAATAAATTCGACGGCTGAAAAACGCGAAACCCAAAGGGTTTCGTGATAAATAGCCGTATGATTTATCATACGGTGATGATATGGTGGTAAAATAGCCAGCCAAGAGTAGAATCCCCCGTTAATGAAACAACGGGGCAGGCGGTCACTGACCGGACTTTTTATTAAAGCAATTGTTGTGATTAACCCCTACTTAATGGGGCCGTCCCATAAGTCGGTTTACATCGGTAGTCGAAAGCTTCAGCTTTCGTTTTTTGCACATAATAGCGGACATAAAGTCCACGGCTACAATAAAATTTAACTTTTAGGATAGCCCAAAATAGGAAAAGAGGAATATCTTCTCAGCCACTTTCGTAAAGTTATCGAGTTCAAACCATGAGGACTTTACGAAAGTTACTGTCATTGTGCCTGGACAGAAAAGACCAATAAAATGTTACCGAAACCTTAGTATTAGATAGCGTTAGATTTTTTTTATTTCTTGCATGTATGTAGAGAAAGCATAATATTTAATTTGAAACAATGCCAGACAGGTGGAGAATCAAAAATATAAAATAATTACGTCGAGGTATAACCAGCGGTTCAAGCTCACTAGGAATATCCCGCTGCTATTTTGTATTTTAGAAATTTTTAAAAAGCGGCTAATTATGAAAAAGAAAAAATATTAATAAACACGGAGTTGATAGTGAAAACAATAATACATTATTTATCTAAAGTATTTCTATCATTAATATTATACAGTACTTTTGTATTAGCGCAGGATATATGGCAGTTACCGCTAGCGGGTTCTTCTGTTTCATTGGAATATCTTTCTCCCAGCTTTTTGGATATCTATTCCAAATACAAAATTAGTATGTACTCTATTCTTGCTTCAGGAAAATTTCAGCTTCGCAACAACAACTATTTGATTATTACAATTCCATATGTCCATTACCACATGGATGCGAATAGGATCACTCTCCCCATAAGTGTTGGTTTTATTCAATATGGACAACCAGAATTTGGTAACGGCAATATAGGAAATTTATATTTTGCATATAATATTAATAATGACAATAATAAAAATTTTTCAACGACAATAGGAATTTATCTTCCGACCGCGTCAGACAAAGTGGAAGTACTACCGGCTGCTGGAGCAGATTATGCTCGTTTTCTTACTTCTATTATTCCTCTTTATACCCATCAGGTAGTACCGGCTACTGGATCATTCTATGATCATGATCGGTTTGCTCTTTATACCCCAAATCTGGTTACACTTCGTCCACAATTCAACTTTTACTCAGAATCGAGCGACCTCTTTGTTACAATAACTGGGAGTCCGATACTTACCTATTCAACGAAAAAGGTTTCTGGATTGAATACAGTTGATATCTTCCTGGCGTTTTCGCTTCATGGAGGTATAAAAGTTGGTGACTTATCAGCTGCTGCAGGATGGACAGGAAGTTTTCTGTCAACAGGATCTGGACAAATTTCTGATCGAATTGTTGATCAAGCTGGAGTAATGGTAGGTTATAAGATTGCTAATATTCATCCGGAATTGTTATTTCGGTTTCCACTTAGTAACAACATTTCAAATGTATTAAATTATGTTATTGGTTTAAGTGCTAGGTATGAGTTTTAATTATTTTCATGATTTATAATATAATAAACAATTCGCTGCAGCTTAATCGGCGAAACCCCGAGTTTATTGGAGAAAATCAAATGAAATTTTATCTCAAATACATAAATCCCATATCTTCCGTATTAGTTTTTGTAATATGTATTTATTCATCAATTGTCGATGGAAATAATGTTAAGTATCTCGCCCTGTTTGATGGTGGTATATCAGGTTACTTTGTAGCTAAAGGAATATTTTGTGCCTTAGCCTTATTTTTACTTGGAAAAATTTTGCAGCAATTGCTATTTGGACAAAATGCCAACATTAATGGGGAAGACAGTAAGTAAACCGCTTCCTAAGCAACAAACTCAGGAAAAACCGCATAAAGGAATAAGCAGGAAGCTAAAGCCAGCAGGTATTTTGTAATAATAGAAATTGTTAGGGCGCAAGTGAATACACTGTAGTATTCTAATGTTGAAATCTTTAGGAAAAGGATATATTTAGGTGAATTTAAGAGCAATACTAATTGGCAACTCTGACGGAATCGGTTTGGCCGCAACTAAGAGGCTTCTTGCAGCTGGGTGGAATATCGCCGGCATTTCCAGGAGCGAATCACCGATTACTAATACATCCTATCATCATCAAGTTGCAGATGTCAGCGCTGCTGAGTATTCAGGCCTGTTGAATAAATTGGTAATGAAGGATCCGGTAGATTTGTGCATCTATTTTGCCGGAATTGGTCAACTGCTCGATCCATTGGATATGACTATTGAAGAGAGGATCATTGATGTAAATCTCACAGGGATGGTGAGAACGGCGGCAGCAGTGATTCCTCAGATGGTCAGAAGAGGACAAGGTCACTTCATCGGTATTTCCAGCTTAGCAGATGAGTTGCTTTCATATGAAGCTCCGTCCTATCATGCATCCAAGGCAGGCGTTTCTAATTATCTCGGCGGTCTGGCGCTGGCTTTGAAACCTAAAGGTGTCTACGTCACAAATGTACGATTCGGTTTTGTCGATACCAAGATGGCAAAGGGCAATGTCCAGCCGTTCAAAATGAGTGTCGAGAAGGCAGTTGATCATCTGGAATTGTGTATCAGCAAGAGACCAATTCGTTACACTGCTCCAAAGATTTCAATTCCACTTGTTAAGTTTCGAAAGCTTATGATGAAGCTTGGTGGAAAATAAAATTATTTGTCTGCTTGCGCTCTCTTAAGTAACAAACTCAGGAGGAAGTGCATAAAGGAATAAGCTGGAAGCCGGAGTTAGTTTTTTTTGTAATATAGAAATCGTTAGGCGGCAAATCTTTATGATTATTCATACAAGTAAACACAGAATTTTTATTCCTTCAGGATTTATCGGACTTATAGGGGTCTTCACTCTCTTTTGCTATTATATTCATACACATAACTTTTTATCTTGGACAAGCCCAAGGACACTCGAAATCACTACATCTACTTATAATATTCCAAATAACCTTTCACCAATTCAAATTGAGTACCATTCAAACAATAGAAAGACATCAGATTCTATTCTAACGCTCTGTAAAAATCTGTTTTTAAATAAAGACACATTACATGTCATAGAAGTTAGCCATTCTGCATTTAAGACTTATGATGAGTTTGTACAATTTGCTGATTTATTTGTTCCAAATAGAGTCGACTTTGGATTCCTTGATAGCGATTGCCGTTATATTAACAATAAATTCTTTTTTTGGAATATTCGAGATCGATTGCATCCAAATGATCTAATCTATGGAAGTCATGTAATATTATCTGATATTCATTACACTCCTTCATTATTTGAAAATCTATCTTTTTACTATTACAACACACTATGGACAATTCGTGAAGCCAATGCGACATGGTTTATTATAGTCTTAATTGTCTTATGCATTCTATCTGTCATAATAAATGTAAACCAATCAATAAAGTTTATAAAAAGAAGAGATTTGCTTCCTAACCCGCGCATCCTGCCAGAAAAATAGCGGACTTATGCGCCATCGTTAGAATTTACCATAAGTTATCAGAAATATTGAGCGATCATATATATTTTCAAAGGGTAGCACCATGAAAAACAATTTCTTGCATTTCATATTACTTCTGGTGATTCTGATAATGGGGTGCAAGAAAGATGAAAATATCACTTCACCAACCCCAACTCAAGGTGAATGGAAGATCGTTCGGAATGCTGACACTACAAACAACTTTTGGGGATTGTGTTTTGCTGACCAAATGAACGGTTGGGCGATCGGGAATTCTGGTATAATACTTCGTACAAGTGACGGCGGCAATTCATGGAATAATCAAGAAAGTGGAACGACCTCTTCTCTTAAATGTGTGTACTTTGCTAATGCACAGAAAGGTTGGATTGGCGGCGGTAACAATTCAATTGGTATGACAACAAATGGTGGTGCTACTTGGAGTTGGCAACAACCAGATGGTGAATCGCGCAGAACTTTTATGTCAATGTCATTTCCTAATGAAAATACTGGATGGATTGTAGATAATTATGGTGGAATACTTCACACGAAAGATGGGGGAATGACTTGGATAGCTCAAATAAGTGGTACAACGTGGGCAATCACATCGGTTCAATTTCTGGACACCCAAGAAGGATGGGCAGTCGCTACGAATAGAGTCGTTCTCCACACGACAGATGGTGGAAACAATTGGACGACTAAAATCCTTGATACTCTTAACTACGGCAGTACTGTAATATTTGATGACATATTCTTTTATAATCGTTCCAGGGGATGGATTGCCACAATATCTTTAGCCGGCACTATAAAATCATTAGCGCCGATTGTATATACTTCAGATACAGGCAAGACTTGGATTTGCCGGCCCTCTCAGGTCGAATGGATTGAATCTCTCCAATTTGTCACTGAGAATCTAGGTTGGGCGGTATGCAGCAATGGAATTCTTCATACAATTGACGGTGGTATTACCTGGAATAACCAATTCGAAGTATCTTCTGGTCTGTTAGTTGATCTATATTTTGTAAATCAATCACGTGGCTGGGTTATTACCTATACAGGGGATATATATAGGTATCAGACTCTATAGAATATATATTGGGTGTAATCTAACCAATTTAAAAAGAGCCCGTGTACGTTAAGTCCCACTAAAAAGCATCGTGATGCCCGATTGCCGGCGAGGCAGGCGAAAAACGCACAACTACTGTAGGTGAACAGGAGACCTAAAAATGTATCACGAATTAGCAACCTTGTCAAAGTTGCCATTGATCCGGCTTAGAGAACTTTGACAAGGTTTACTCGATAAAATGGGAGGCAAGTGTCGAACTCTTTTTTTTCACAGTCAAACAGTATCACCGTCGATTGTCACATCG
>JAFGLB010000031.1 GCA_016928255.1 Bacteroidota bacterium | reverse complement strand
TATTCACTGCTTATTACGGATCCGGAATGGACACTTGTTTCTCTATCTGGTTTGTTTGCCGGTATACTTGGCATATTTGCCATACTCGGCATATATCATTTGAATTACGAACAAGGTGGTGTTACTCTTCTAATCGGAACAATTCTATTTGTGTTAGGATTAACATTTGAAACGGTTAGTTTAAGCTGGGATATATTTATCTGGCCCGTTATATGCGCTGATAATACTCTTATTTCTTTTGTTAGCAGCGGTGTTTTCACAAACACCTTCCAATTTATGTCGTTTTTCATTTCCTTGATGGTTCTTTTATTATCAGGTACAATACTGACAGCACTCGGCCTTCTGAAAACCAAAAAATACGGCAAGCTGGTTCCGGTGCTCTTAATAATTGGCATTATATTTTATCTGGCAGGGAGTTTTTTATCATTTTATGCAGGAATCTTAGGATTGAGCATATTTAGTCTTGCGTTTATCTTAATAGCTCGAAGGCTGTTCATCCTTGTCAAGGTTTAACTTGCCCGCCGTCTTTCGCGTTTTTTGCGTCCGCCTTCTTTTTGGCGGATTGGCGGGAACCTTGACAAGGATCTAGAATCACTGTAAAAGCAGGACAAATCTCATTTTTTTTAAACTCAGGTGCCAATTTTTAAATAACTTCGATACATAGTTAAATGCAGCATCATCACATTACATCTCACCTGATAAGGCGATAAATGAACCAGACTCCCGAAATAAACAGGAGTTTTTTATTGCCTTTCCATTGCCTTTGATTGCTCTCTCTCGTACTTTAATAATATTCACACGTATTAATAAAAAAACCGATCTTTATGACTGACGATAAAAAAATATGCCTGGTTACCGGAGCAAGCAGCGGAATCGGATTTGCAATAGCTAAAGTTTTACATGCCGATAATCATAAAGTAATAGCAACAGCCCGCAGAAAGAAAAGACTTTCGCAATTGAAACTTGATCCGGGTGACATAATCGCAGGCGATTTAAATAGTCCGGATTTCCAGGATTCAATCGAAAAATATATTTTCAATAAATATAAAAAATGCGATTTCCTGTTTAACTGCGCAGGTATGATCGAGGCCGGCACCATCGAAGAAATTAATATCGATAAAATGACTTCGATGATGAAGATAAACGTGGAATCGACATTCAGACTGACTTATAAATTTTTAAAACGATTTATGAAACAGGGATTCGGCCATATCATAAATATATCAAGCGTTCTCGGCACAAAAATTAGACCGACCGCAGGAGCTTACGCCGCAACAAAGTATGCAATAGAAGCTTTATCTGAAGCTCTGCGCATGGAATTGACAGGCACGAATATAAAAATATCCTGCATAGAACCAGGATTGGTCATGACAGAATTGCATAAGGATTGGAAAATTCATCCGAAAGAAAGCATGGGTATTCACGAGCCGCTGAATGTGGAAGATATCGTGAACACGGTTAAGTTTATTATGAATCAGCCGGACAGGATAAGAATTCCGAGACTCATGATTCTGCCGAGAGATCATAATGTCTAAAATAAAAGTAATGATAAGTAATAGTCGAATTACCAATAACCCTTTTTTTAAGAATCTAATAATGTCGATAATACTACTCAAAGAAAAAGGATGTTAAATGAAAAGCTTACTTTATTTTTTACTAATTGAGTTCTATTTTTCTTTTTTCTTACCTGAAGCTTTCGCCCAATGGGTACAAACAAGCGGACCCTGCGAAGGAAGTTTCCCAGCTCTTATTTCAATCCCAGATGATAACGGAGGTTCAAATCTTTTTGCAGGAACATTAGATAAAGGAATATTCATATCAACTGATGATGGGAAAACCTGGACTGCTGCAAATTCAGGTTTGACATACTTAAATATTTCATCTTTTGCTGTTAAAGATACAAATATTTTTGCGGGAGCTTATGGTCATGGGGTTTTTCTTTCTTCAAATAATGGTTCGAATTGGATAGAAGCAAATTCGGGATTACCAACGTATTGCTATATCCATACACTCGTTTTCCAAGATAATAATCTATTTGCCGCTACAATTACTGAAATCTATCGATCAACAAACTACGGTACAAACTGGATTAAAGCTGATTCTGGTATAAGTTCATGGATCTATTCTCTTGCTGTAATGGACTCACTTATCTTTGCCGGAACAAATAGTGGTGGGATCTTTGTTTCAACTAATTCTGGTAATAGTTGGACAGCTGTTAATTCTGGCTTAACATTGAATCGCGTTAGTATTCTTACAGTTATTGATACAATTCTACTAGCCGGAATTGATGGTGCTGGCATATTTATTTCTAGTGATAAAGGAACCAATTGGTTTAGCTCTAACTTAGGCATAACAGATACATATATTAATGCTTTTTGTAATAATGGCGCGAATATTTTTGCTGGAACTAAAGAGAAGGGCATATTTCTTTCGACAAATAATGGTTCAAGTTGGAGTGCTGTCAATTCAGGTTTGATAAGCCTGTGTATTCATTCTCTTACAGAATGCAACGGAAATATTTTTGCAGGAACAAGCAGTGGAATTTTTATTTCATCTAATAACGGGACGAGTTGGACTAATCTTACATATGGTTTCACATATACCACGGCTAGGTCCTTAGCGGCTAGCAGTACAAATCTTTATGCGGGAACCGATAACGGGATATTCTTTTCAGAAAATAACGGCCTAAATTGGAAATCTATTAGTGGTGACTTCAATAACTTTATCATTAACGATATTACTGCCAATGATTCCATCCTTTTTGTTGGCACCGACATTGGAGGTATCTATTTTTCCACAAATAACGGCATAGATTGGACTGATATCAGCCCTCTATTTACGATGTCCAGAATTAATGCACTTACATTAATTCCCAGCAATACAGGCAGTTATAATTTATTTGCCGCAGATAAGGACAATGTTATGTTCTCAACTGACAATGGGACAAGCTGGGATCTTTGTAATTCTGGACTTGATGAAATCACATCTTTAATTGCATATGATTCAAATCTCATTGCCGGGAGTTTAAACGGAGTCTTTATATCAACCGATAAAGGCACTAGCTGGAATGAAATAAATTCGGGATTAACGACCTTTAATATCTTTTCTCTCGCGGCCAATGGCAATACCCTTTTTGCTGGAACAGATGAAGGAGTTTTCCTTTCTACTAAAAATGGTTCTGGTTGGATTGCTATCAATTCTAATATCCAATACAATACGGTCAACTCGATGGCTACATACAGAGATTTTCTCTTTGTCGGGACAGATGAAGGAGTTTTTATTTCAAATGACAACGGCACTACTTGGATTGATTTCAACGATAATTTAGAAAATAGAATTATTCTCGATCTTATCATTAAAGATACTATTCTATATGCTGCAACTGATTTTGGTGGAGTTTGGAAGAGACCCTTACTGGATATTTTAACTGGTATTGATAAAGAGCGTATTGAGATTCCTCGATGTGCAATGCTTAATCAAAACTATCCAAATCCGTTCAATCCGAAGACAGTAATAAAATTTTACGTAGCATTAAATAGTAATGTATCCATAAAAATTTACGATTTACTTGGACGCGAAATCACAACTCTTGTAAATGGAGAAAAATCACCTGGTGAGCATTCAATTGAATGGAATGCTCTTGGTTTTCCAAGCGGTATTTACTTTTGCAAATTACAGGTTTTTCAGAAACATAACGAACGAAGAGCTATTTTTACTGAAACAAAAAAAATAATACTAATTAAGTAAAGTTTTTATTCCACAGCGAAAGATTTGATACAATAGATATACATCCTGGAGGCCGTATGGAAAACGATATTCAACAAAAAAATCTGCAGGTTACTCCCGAAAGTATTTCACATCTTGTCAGTATAAGAAAATGGGCGCTGTTTTTATCTATCATGGGATTTATAGGCTCGGCTTTTATGGTTCTCGGCGGATTCTTTATGGGAGCGATGAGCAGGGCGTTCGATCACTCCGAATTCGGCGGAACTTTCTCTTCTATCTTCATAATGGTGCTTTATGTCGGACTGGGAATACTATATTTCTTTCCGTCACTCTTTCTTTTCAAGTTCTCGTCATATTTAAAATCGGCAATAGAAACTTGTCTCGATTCAAAACTAACCGAAGCACTCGGCAGTCTTCGCTCCTTTTTCACTTTTACAGGAGTAATGACAATTATTATGATAGTGATCGGTGTCGTCGCTTTCGCAGCCGTAATTGTACTGGGAATTATGGGAGCAATGATGGCAGGCAGTTAATGCTTGCCATATAAAAAAAGTTAAATAATGCATAACCATGGAGAAAAAAACAAAGAAAAAAATATTGATAGGCATATTGATTGGAATAATTCTTTTAGCAGCCGGATTTCTTTTTGCCCTTCCCCTGCTGGTAATGGACCCGATGGTCAATATGCACGTTTCATTTGACGAAACATGGACAGCGGAAAAGTTCGGATTAAAAGCAGACCATTTCTTTGTAAAAACTGAAGATGGATTGAATATTTCAGCTTACAAAATTATGACAGAAAGGCCAAAGGCAGTCATAGTTTGTCTTTCGGGCATACATAATCCTTCAGCAACCGTCTATTTCGGTCATGCTCGTCTCTTTAAAAAACATAATTACGGTACTGTATTATTCGATATGCGTGCCCATGGAGAAAGCGGTGGAGACATGATCTGTCTCGGTTATAAAGAATATCTTGACACAAAAGCGATTGTAGAACATATAAAATCAGACTCTTTATACAAAGACGTACCAATTGTCGTTATGGGATTATCGATGGGAGGAGTAACGGCCATAAATTCAACAGGAGAGATCCCGGAAATCGATGGTTTGATCAGCCTCTCGGCATATTCATCCTGGGAAGACGTTTTTTATGAAAGTATGTCGGAAGAGGCGCCTGCATTCCTGACAAATATTGTAGAACCGTTTGTTCCGCTGACTGCGGCGATAAAGTACAATGTCAACAGCTGGGCAATCAGTCCGAAAAAAGAAATTCAGAAACTCGGGAACAGGCCTGCATTGCTTATACACTCAAGAGAAGATTCTCAGGTTCCATTTGATAACTTTAAAAGGATTCTGGAATCCGCTCCTTCTCATGTTGAAACGTATATTCGGGAAGGCGACTTGCATTTTATTACAGGTCATTTTACCGAACCGGAGAAGGATACGGTATACGCGGCAAAAATATTGCAATTCCTGGATAAAAATTTTTCTGCACGATAAAGGTAAAGATCTTGAAATTAATAAATATTTTTTTACAGTCAGCAATTATCTTTCTAATGACAGGTACAGCTGCCGGCCAGTTAAATAAATTTTCCGATGATAACATAATCAAACCACGCATCCGTGTAATTATCGATAATGATTTCGGCGGCGATCCTGACGGATTATTCCAACTTGCTCATCATATCCTCTCCCCTTCAGTCGAAATTAAAGGAATAATCGGATCGCATATAAAGCCGCATGGATTTTTCGATGCTCCTGAAAGTGCGTCTAACGCCTGCCGTGAAATAAACAAACTTCTAGAAGTTATGAGCCTCGGCGGTAAACTTTCCGTTTATAAAGGTGCTGATTCAGGATTATCTGATTTAAAAACTCCGCAAATTTCCGACGGCGCAAAAGCAATCGTTAAAGAAGCAATGCGTGAAGATAACAGGCCGTTGTATGTTGTTTGCGGTGCAGGCCTGACCAGCATAGCAAGCGCTTATCTGATGGAGCCGAAGATTGGCGGCCGCCTGACTTTAATCTGGATAGGCGGGCCGGAATATCCCGGCCTGGCTTTACCGCCACCCGGAAATGCAGGTGTCGAATATAATTTATATATAGATATAAAAGCGGCAAAGGTGATTTTTAATTCATCTAATATTCCCATTTGGCAGGTTCCCCGGGATGCTTACAGGCAGGCTATAGTATCCTATCCTGAACTTCTTCTTAAGATAAAATCGAAAGGCAGAACCGGAAAATATCTGGCAAAGAAAATAGAAGATCTGATGATCAAAACTCCATATTATAATTTACATCTCGGCGAGACTTATATCTTAGGCGATAACCCGCTTGTGCTTTTAACAGCATTGCAGTCATGTTACGATGCCGATCCTTCTTCAAGCAGATATGTTATTAGACCTGTTCTAAAAATTAACGATGCAGGATTGTATGAAATTAATTCTCAGGGAAGGAATATTCGTGTTTACACGGATCTGGATATTCGTTTGATGTTGGATGATTTTTTTGCAAAACTGGAATTATACGGAGCAAATAATGACTATCGATAATATAAAAAGCATTCAACTTATTAGTACTGCCGTTTATCTTCGATAAGATATTATTCAATGCATTTAACCCGGGACCATTTTAATCAAGCGCTGACAGCCAGACAACTGTGCGAAATTATAATTATTAGAATTGCACTGATGTTAGGTATGATATTGTATTTTTCAGTAGTTGTATTTTTATACAACATATTCATTCCCGACGGATTCAGCGAACAGGACGTGCAATTAATGAATGTGCTCTCTATTGGGCATACTTTACTTACACTGACTGCAGCTCCACTGGCATTCTATCTGTCAAATCTTCAGTTACGCCGTGAATGTCTTTCGGAACAAACTTATATTAAAACACCGGAAGAAGCCGCTTCTTATTCCGTTGGATTATACCGGAAAAGTTCAATAATACTCATGACGCCAATTGCAGCAGCAGCCTTTTTTGGAGCGGTTACCTGTATGATTGGAGTTCAGAATGGTACGATTGAATTTTATCCATTGTACTGGCTGAATGCCGCTTCTGCTGTTTTATTAATAATGACGGGAATTGCGGCTTTCCCAACGAGAGAAAAAGCTCTCAAAGCATTGGAATCGGCATTCGGACAACCATAATCCCTGTTATATCGCAATTCTTCGTTTTAACATACCTTCATTAATTTGAGTGTTATAACAAAAGTGTGTATAATTGACTCATCTCATTTTGCTGACTAATAGTATTTACAAAAATCAGGAGCATCTATGGTACGCAAACCCATGAAGTCCATCCAGGAACGCAGTATTCAGGAATTTTCGGAAAGTCCTTCAGGTGAAAGATTTGCCATACCTGGAAAAAACGAATATGCTGCAGAGTATAAAAGGATCGAAAAACTGACGGCTAAAGCGCGCAAAGAAGGCAAAGAGATCGTCGTGGTTATGGGAGTCGGATTTGTCGGTGCGGTAATGGCCGCGATTGTTGCAGATACTGTAGACAGCAAAAATCGCCCGAGTAAATTTGTTATTGGCTGCCAGAGACCCAGTTCCCGCAGTTATTGGAAAATAGAATATCTGAATAAAGGCGCAGCACCCGTAAAGGCGGAGGATCCTGAAGTAGATAAGATGATAAAGCGTTGTGTCTTGAACAAAAAGACTCTTACCGCCACATATAACAGCGATTGTCTGAAATTGGCAGACTGCGTTGTTGTAGACGTACAATGTGATTATACAAAAACCGAACTCGGGAATATGAAAACCGGCGAAGCAGATATGGCGGCGCTTGAAGCTACAATGAAGACAATCGGAGAAAAAATACACAAGGATTGTCTTGTGCTTATTGAGACTACGGTGGCTCCCGGAACGACGGAATTTGTCGCATTGCCCATTCTCAAGAAAGCATTTGCAGGACGCGGTATTAAAGCAACGCCGTTATTAAGTCATAGTTTCGAGCGTGTAATGCCGGGGAAAGAATATGTTGCCAGTATCAGGGATTTCTGGCGTGTCTGTTCCGGTTGCACACGCGAATCCCGCACACGTGTGGAAAAATTCCTCCGCGAAGTACTTAATACAAAAGACTTCCCTCTCACTGTTATGGACCGACCGATAGAATCGGAGACAACAAAAATTATCGAGAACTCATACCGCGCGACAATCCTTGCTTTTTTAAATGAATGGAGTCTTTTTGCAGAACGAAACGGGGTTGATCTGATAAAAGTTATCAAGGCAATTAAAATGCGCCCGACGCACAGCAATATAATTTTTCCGGGTCCGGGTATAGGCGGTTATTGCCTGCCCAAAGACGGCGGACTCGGTTACTGGGCTTACAAACACATACTCGGATTCGAAGACGGCGACAGTATCTTTAAAATCACACCTACCGCAATCGATATTAACGATACCCGATCGCTTCATGTAGCAGAACTGACGCGCGATGCACTCCGCAACATGGGTCGTCATATTGCCGGCGCCGATATATTGGTATGCGGTGCCAGTTACAGGCAGGACGTCGGCGACACGCGCTACAGCGGCAGTGAGATGGCGGTTCGAAAACTGGCAGAGATGGGTGCTGAAATCCGGATTCACGATCCGTATGTAGAACATTGGTACGAAATAGAAAATCAGGATACATACATGCCGAAGGATCATTCCTGGAAACGATTTTTCCGCAACCAGGAAGAATTGACAAAATTGCGTGTACTGAAAGACATTCGTTCTGCATTAAAGGGAGTTGAAGCGCTTGTGCTGGCAGTTCCGCATACACCGTACCTCCAGTTAGGGCCGAAAGACGTGGTTGCCTGGGCAGGACAGCCTCTTGCAATAGTAGACTGTTGTGGGATATTGACCGACCAGAACATCCGCGAGTACCTGAAACTCGGCTGTGAAGTAAAAGCTCTCGGCCGCGGCCATATTAAAAGACTGAAAGAAGAATTACGCAAATAACTCTGTTACAAAACCTTGTCAAGGTTGTCAACCTTGACAAGGTTCAGAAATACAAAATTAGAGAATAACAATGCCTGAAGAAAACTGCGAAACCTGTAAATTGCGTGTAAAGTACGATAACAATCCAAAATCCCTGGCGGGGCGATTCTGGCGCTGGCACATTAATTTTTGTCCCGGCTGGAAAAAATATTTTACAACTCTTCCCTCGGATAAAAAAGAACAGATTTCCCGACAGTATAATTTTACAAAATACCAGTAACAGATCAGTTCTATTGGACAAACGGCCACGAATTTTGGATAAATTGCCGCGATCTTTAGATCGTGGAATTCGATAAATAAAACTGACCGGGCTTTAGCCCAATAATATTATCGAAAATGGGATAAAAACAGATAATGCTTTTGATTTTCCTAATCCACGAGTTGGCCGATGATATTCTTTCAGAATAAGCTCGCGGCCAAAAAAAAACAATGAATTACCCGAACATAGAATACTAAAAATACTCTTTATACATTGCTGATAATGTTGAAGAGCATCTGAGCAATATTCAGTAAATAACCATGCCTGCTAAGCATATAATATTTTTTCTGCTTCTCTTTTTAATCGCGTGCAATAAAAACGATCTGTCTCTAAAAGACGGCGATCTAATTTTCCAGACTTCTCAATCATCACAGAGCCAGGCAATTCAAATAGCAACTAAATCCAGTTTTAGTCATATGGGGATAATTTTTATCGAAAACGGCAAAAAATTCGTATACGAGGCTGTTGGACCGGTTAAATATACTCCATTGGAGGATTGGATTAAAAAAGGTATCAATGGCCATTTTTTTGTAAAACGTTTAAAGAATTCGAATGAAATTCTTACATCCCAGAATATAAAAAAGTTAAAAGCTGCGGGTGAATCTTTTAAAGGCAGACCGTATGATTTTGTTTTTGGATGGTCAGACGATAAATTATATTGCTCAGAACTTGTCTGGAAAATGTATAACCGCGCGCTCAATATACAAATCGGCCGGCCTCAACATCTGGGTGATTTCGATTTGTCCCATCCTCTTGTAAAACAGAAATTAAGTGAACGCTATCCTGATGGAATTCCTTTAAAAGAGACTGTGATATCTCCGGAACAAATATTCAGGAGTGATTTACTCGTTACCGTGTTAGAAAAATAGCTGCTCATCATTGGACTAATCCAAATTGAAAAAGCATTTTTTCGATATATTTGTTTCAGAAAAAAAACAACGTGCCAAAATAATCAATTAAAACAGGAGGTGACTTATGCCGGACGTACTGCCGGGTACTCATTTAGATCCGATGTTCCCTGACTATGCCTACACATCAAAAGCACTGGTTAAAGTGTATAAAGGCCGCAGCGGAAGCAAGGGATCTGCCAATCTCTTTTTAGGAGAATGGACGAAAATATTAGATAAAGAAATATCATCCTCGCAGCGCATCCATGTACGATACCGCGGAGGAAAAGGATATATTGAATTTGCAGATCTGTCCAGAGACCGCCAACTCGAGATTTTCTTCATTGACGTCAGCCAGGGCGACAGCATCCTGATACAGACTCCAAACGACCGCCGCATTCTGATCGACGGCGGCGAAACAGAAGATGCGCATGATTTCATCCGCAATAAATACCATCTGGATAAATCGGAAAATTATATTGACTTCGATGCAGTTGTTGCCACACATTCCGATGCCGATCATACAAAAGGACTTCTCAGTATCCTGTCAGACTCGAAAATTGCAGTAAAAAGATTTTTTCATAATGGACTTTTTAGACGAACTGATAAAGCACAGGATCCGGGTCATGTAAAAGATAACCGAATTTTTGGACTTATCGACAGGCCGGGTACAGCAGATAAAGCAAATTTCACTCCGCTTATGAAAAAACTGGCCGATGCAATTGATAAAGCTGAAAAAAATCTTCCCGTCGTAATAAAAAAAATGAAGGATAACAATCGCAGAGTTGATATTCCAGAAAACGGATTTATATGCAAGCGCTTCGATGCAGCAGACGGTTTTCTTCCCCCATTCGACGATCCGGCAAAGCAATTGTCAATCGAAATTCTGTGGCCAAAAGCTGTTAAGATCGACGGAAAATTATCGTATCCATGGTATGGAGACGCCGGAAAAACTGTAAACGGAAATTCAATCGCATTCATCATAAAGCTTGGGAGTCAGAAAATTCTATTGTCCGGGGATTTGAACGAAGCCGCAATGGATGATATGCTTAGGGTATATCCGTCGGGAATTGTAAAGCCGAGTCTTCTTGAATCCCGTGTATACAAAGCCGCGCATCATGGCAGTCAGGATTTCTCCGTTCCGTTTCTTCAGGTTGTCAAACCAGATGCAGCCGTAATTTCATCGGGCGACGACCGCAGCGATATACATGGACATCCGCGTGCGGTTCTTTTAGGAACAATTACACGTTATTCGCGCTGCGAGAAACCTGCGGTTTTTTCAACGGAACTGGCCGCATGCTTTACACGTCTATCAAAAAAGGAATTGACCCAGTTCAAATTGGAAAAAGGACAGCTTTACGAACGACACATTCAGGGGATTATCCACCTGCGCAGCGACGGCAATCAGCTCTATCTCGGTTCCGTCCACGGCCTTAAATCCCCCAAAGATCCTTTAGCCAATATAATGTGGAAGTGGGATGTGTGGCCGTAAGAGTATTAGAGAGCGGATATCATGAGAATTCGTTTTTAGATTATTTTTTCCTAATATTAAGGAGAATAGAAATGCGAAAAACAAGTATATACTTAATAATTGCATTTATTTTCACCAACTCTATATTAAGCAATCCCTTACCTAGCCCTTTTGTAAAGATTTCTGAACTTAAATTCGAAGAGAACAATAAGTGGTTTTTAGAAATTGAAATTTTTGATTCCGATAATCCATCCGATTTTGACAGCATTTGCATTGAAACATCAAATGGGTTTTCGAGAATACGATCGGTTAATTATACATATAACAATAATTTACTCGTCATTACGTCTGACAGCTTATTGAGTCCTCTTTCTATGAACAGTGAAGGAGATTATGTTAAAGTCTATCCATTCCCTTACGGAAGCTCTTTCCCATGGTTCATCGATTCTTTATATTTCGGGGATTATCCGGGTTCAATAATTGATTCGCTTCAATTGGAATATTCAATTGCTCGTATAAATTGGGATCTTCACTGCAAAGATAGAAATCCTACTATTGGCTTACCAAACGATACTATTGGAACTTGCGGGTCACTCAGGGGACATATTTATAATAAATACAATGAACTTATAACCGAAGGAACATTCATGTTAGATGATATTTTTTATTTTCATGATGACGGAACATATTCAACTAATGTATATTCAAGAAAGGCAACTTTTCGCAAGTTATATTTCGTTTCATCGTCGCTGCCTGCTTATCTTGATATTGATACAATTGAATTGAATGTTAATCCCGGTGTATTATATGAAAAAGATGTTCATATTTTGGACGATTTTAGTGAGGTTGAAGAAGATGTAAATAAACCTAATTATAAAATAAACATTATAAATTACCCCAATCCCTTCAACTCAAGAACAAATTTTGCCGTCACTATTCCATCCCCGCAAAAATACAGACAAAAACAAATCAATATTTACAACACACTTGGCCAAAAAATAAACAGCATTTCATTAACAAATCAATCTTCTGTGCAATGGGATGGAAAAGACAATAGCGGCAAAGATGCAGCTACCGGCACATATTTTTACCAGCTTATTCTTGACAATAAAGTGTGCAAAAGCGGTTCTATGATCCTTCTTAAATAAAATATGAAAAATCTATTGATTATAACACTTGTAATGTTTTGTCCTTCCGCTTTCGGACAGCAAATCTCATTTTTTAAGGAAGACATAACTTTCACATTAAGCAGAGATCATTTTACTGTAGATGGTTTTTACTGGTTTGCAAATTTTTCTGAGAAGAGAACCGAGAGTTTTATTTACTATCCATTCGGCATTGGATCTGAAAAAGAGCAGGTGGATACATTTGAAGTCCATAATATTACGCATAATTTTTACCCAAAAATCATAAATCGCAGTAAAAATGGCTTTTCATTTTTGTTGAAAATTGCCGGGAGAGATACTGTTGTTTATCACATCAAATATATCCAGACAATTACGGGAGACAGCGCGAGGTATATTCTTACCTCAACAAATTTATGGAATAGACCTCTTGATCACGCAGAATTTAAACTCATAATTGGTAAGTACATCGAATTATTAAATTCTTCATACGAACCGGATAAAATCTATGATATAGAAAGCAATAAGATTTATTTCTGGAAAAAGGACAATTTTATTCCCGCATATGATATGACTTTTCATTTTAAGCATAAATAAAACAACCGAAGATTATGAGTAAACAGATTATTATCTTGTTCTGGAATAATTATTCCAAATATATTCCGATCGTTCTTTTTGCATCAGCAATTATCATAATTATTTGGCAGGTATATAAACCGGATACTACTTATCCATTAAAACGAAATTTCACATACAACCATCCTCTTTTCGGTCCGAAAGAGTTCAGTCAGACCGAGAAGAGAATAGCACATCACTTTGCGGCTGATACACTGCCGGGATTGATGCAAAAGGGATTGATCAGCAAATATTCCAGAAACAAATTCTGCACTTCCATCACCGTTGACGGAAATCTTTGGAAAAAACGTTCGCAGTTTTTTAAAACAAGCCTGCTTGCAGAAATTTTAGTCTTCAATAAAGTAAATGGCTATAATCTAATTACAAGAATTATCGACAAAAATTCCGGGAATATTTATGCATATCTATCACCGGAAGAAAAAATAGATATCTATGATTGATTCATGAATAAACACGTAAAAAAAAGGAATCTGATGCCGTACATTATCCACCTGCCGCAAAAAATTAAATTGTACATTTTAACTGCCGCCGTTCTCTTCGCGGCATTGACACCGGAATGTTTTTCACAGGAAAAACAGGCAAATCTTGCAAAACAGGATTCCTTGATAGCTGCTGCGCGTGAGATAATCGGCATGCAGACCTACTGTGCTCTGGTAACAATTGACTCGTGCAGAGAACCTCAGAGCAGGACGATGAATCCTTTTCCGCCGGAGAACGATATAACTGTTTGGATTGCTACCAACAGCAGAAGCAAATAAATAAAGAAATCAGGAACAATCCCAATGGGTGCCTTAACTATTCAAATCACGCAAAGGCGGTCGGATATGCGGTAATTAAAGAAAAAGCGATCCTTGTGGACGATATGCAGGAAAAGCTCAAAAGAATACGGGAGTATTGAAATCAGGCCTTTCCGGATTTCACATACTTGATGTTTATTAAAGTCGTTCCTGAAGAAATTGAAGTGATAAATTACAAATACGGACTGGGAAATGATCCGGCAACATTTAAGGCGCCATTTATTGAGTTGAAATTACCCTGATTTATATGAAAAAATAGGATTAGACCAATAATTATTTGCACTGGAAATTAAAAAACACTATGTTGCTGTCAAATAAGCACCACTTATTCAATCAACAACTGCAGGAATACAATCATGTCACAGTTATCTCCCGAGATTGAAGGTTTAATTCAATTAATCATTCATCTTGAATGTAAAATCGACGCTGTAACGGAAGT
>JAFGLB010000030.1 GCA_016928255.1 Bacteroidota bacterium | reverse complement strand
GAATCATCGCCTTTCAGCAGAATTTTACCAAGATTGGAAGCTTGAGCGACAAAATTGTAATCCGGACTCATAAGTCACCTCTGTTTATTTTTCCACCATCGATTAAGTCGTTCACGTATGTCTTTCTCTCTGCCCAATTCAGTCGGCTTATAATAAAGCTTTTTTTTCAAATTATCCGGCAAAAACTGCTGTTCGGTAAAATGTCCCGGAAAATCATGCGCGTATTTGTATTCCTTTCCGTATCCAAGCTCGTCCATCAGCTTTGTCGGCGCGTTTCGTATATGAAGAGGTACCGGAAGATTAGGAAGGTTGCGGACATCATTCCATGCATCTTCAATAGCCCGATAAGAGGCATTGCTTTTAGGGCATGAAGCCAGATAAACCGCCGTTTGAGCAAGAACAATGCGGGCTTCAGGCATGCCGATATAATCGATCGCAGTAAAACACGACGCGGCCAGTGTCAATGCATACGGATCAGCGTTGCCGATATCTTCCGAAGCAAGCACGATCATCCTGCGGGCGATAAACTTCGGATCTTCGCCGCCGTCAAGCATCCGGGCCATCCAGTAGACAGCCGCATCCGGATCGCTTCCGCGCATACTCTTGATAAATGCCGAAATAATATCGAAATGCTGTTCGCCTTCTTTATCATATAGAGTAAACTTTCGTTGAAAAGCTTCCTCAATATTTTGTTTTGTGATAATCACCGAACCGTCACCAGCCGGTTTCGTCAGACGTATCGCATTTTCAAGTCCGTTCAGAAGTTTCCGTGCATCGCCGCCTGAAAGAAGCATAAGAAATTCCCGGTCTGCAATTTCAATCTTCCTTTTAGACAGAATCGGATCGGCTGCAAGTGCATGATCGAGAATAGAATTCAACGCATCCTTATTAAGCGAATCCATTACATAAACTTGGCAGCGGGATAAAAGAGGCGAGATTACTTCGAACGAAGGATTCTCTGTCGTTGCTCCTATCAATGTGACAATTCCTTCTTCGACTGAATGCAGTAACGCATCTTGCTGGGCTTTATTGAAGCGGTGAATTTCATCGATAAAAAGAATTGTCCGTTTTCCTGTAAATTTCAGATTCTTCTCTGCCCGCGCTATCACCTTGCGTACGTCCTTTACTCCAGCCGCAACCGCATTAAGCTGATGATATTCCGCCTGAACATACTGTGCCACGAGCCGTGCCAGTGTGGTTTTCCCCACGCCCGGTGGTCCCCAGAAAATCATCGATGCAATTTCCCCGTTCTCCAGCATCAGCCTCAACGGTTTGTCAGGCTTCGTCAAATGATCCTGCCCGACAAATTCGTTCAGATTCTTCGGCCTTACACGCTCGGCCAAAGGAGCTGAGGCGTTTTTTGATGATTGCACTTTCTCTTTTGAAAATAAATCAGACATAAAAATTAAGAATGATGAATTTAGAATGAAGAATTAAGTTAAGTATTTTCTGAAAACATAAATATTTTTTATAATGAATTTAGAATGACGAATTAAAAACAAGCTGTTTACTATTCACTATTTACTCTTCACTTATTAATTATTACTTATCACATATCACTAATCACTGTTTACTGCTTATTAATTACTATCTTTCTTAACTTTATAGATCGTTTCACCTTCGCGTTTCATGCCGTAATTTTCACGCGCAATTTTTTCAATGGTTTTCTTATCGCCTTCCAGTGCTTTGATCTGATCCTGCAGTCTTTTTGTTTCAGCACTGTCGGCTTTCAATTGTTCCATCAGCTCTTTATGCTGTGATTCAAGCTGTATCCGTTTTATGATTCCTTTATTATCAAACAAAAGGTAGAGGAAAAGAATGAAAAGAAAGATAATCAGTATCGTCCGTGCTTTATTTTTTTTTGCTTTCCTGGCAATCCGTTTCAGCAGGCGTTCCGGCTGAATATTTCTATAAAATTGTTCGTCCATCAAACTGAAGCCTATTTGTACCACTTATTTTTCGGCTGGTATGTAGTTTTTAATTTTTTCTTTGCCTCGTGCCGTTCTATCGCAAGCCGAATCAATTTATCCAGCAGGTCGGGATAGGACAATCCCGAAGCCTGCCATAGTTTCGGATACATGCTGATCGATGTAAAACCGGGAATTGTATTAATCTCGTTCAACGTAATTTTATTTATTTTCCTGTTCACAAGAAAATCTACCCGCGCCAGACCCGAGCAATCCAGCACTCTGAATGCGCTTATTGCATACGATTGTATCTTTTTTGCAATCTGCTTCGGCAGTTTTGCGGGGATAAATTCCGTCGTTTTACCGTCTACATATTTTGCATCGTAATCGTAAAAATCATTTGACGGCACTATCTCTCCCAAGACCGAAGCTGCAGGTTCATCATTGCCCAGAACACTGCATTCAATTTCCCTCGCGTTTTTTACTCCCTGCTCAACCAGAATTTTTCTGTCAAACAGCGCCGCCTGTTCGATAGAATCAAGAAGTTCCTTGCGGCAGGCCGCTTTACTGATACCAACACTGGATCCGGAATTTGCCGGTTTGATGAAAAGCGGATATTTCAGTTTTCTTTCTATCTCTGAAATGATTTTCTTCTTCTGTGTTTTGTAAATATCGAATATGAACCAAACGGAAGGAGTTACCGGAATGCGCGCCTGCTGAAGTAATTCCTTCTGAATAACCTTATCCATTCCGACCGCTGAACCGAGTACACCGGCACCGACATATGGAATATCCGCAAGTTCCAGCAGGCCCTGAAGCGAACCGTCTTCGCCGTAAGTTCCATGTATTAACGGAAAAATCACATCTATCGGTTTGCCTGCGCTTCCGCTGCTTCCGATTGCAACCAGAGATCGTTTTTGCGGATCCGGCAGAAGTATTTGTTCAGGTTCATTCTCGGTAGAAATTTTTTCTTTAAACATCCTGAGCGTTTCGCTTGAACTTAGCCACCTTCCTGTAGGATCTATTCCGATAGGCACAGCGTCATATTTGTTCTTATCCAGAGCGTCGATAACCGATGCAGCGGAAACCAGCGAGACTTCATGCTCCACAGACCGCCCGCCGAAAATTATCCCGACACGGATTTTCTCGTTTGCTGTTTTCTTATTATTCATTGATGATTTTTTCCGATGTGTTCTCTATCAACCTCATAACTATGATAGGAAAAAGACTGGAGAGGTGCAACGAGTGCCTTGCCGGTGTATTGTGTTTGGAGCGGAGGAAGGAGTTCCGCGGGCCGCAGACTGCTATTTGATGTTTTTCATATTGAGTTTAGATAAAAATCTCAGTAGGTTTTTATATCCAATTACTGCAGCACACAAAAAAACAGAAACATTCCCGATCAACAAATAGGGATCAATATGACGCATCAAAAAGAACGATGGGGTTCCAGAATAGGTCTGATTCTTGCTATGGCCGGTAATGCAGTCGGATTAGGTAACTTTCTCCGCTTTCCGGCACAGGCCGTGCAAAACGGGGGAGGAGCATTTATCATTCCTTACCTCGTATCGTTCATTTTTATGGGTATTCCTCTTCTGTGGATTGAATGGGCGATCGGCCGAAACGGCGGAAGGTTCGGACATCATTCCGGACCGGGCATGATGGATAAACTTGGAAATCATAAATGGCTGAAATATACCGGCGTCTTCGGAATATTTTCAAACCTGACAATCGCAGCGTATTACTGCTATCTGGAATCATGGACTCTCGGTTATGTATGGCACTCTATAGCCGGAACATTCAACGGTATGGATTCTGCACAGGTGGGAAATTATTTTCTGCTGTATGTCGGCGCAGATGGAAATCCTCTGTTCAACATTTCCGGCCAGGCAATTTCTTTCTTCATAATCACATTCTGCCTTAATCTCTGGATTCTCTCGCGCGGATTAAGCCGTGGTATCGAAACAGCAAGCAAAATCGGAATGCCTCTGCTGGTAATATTCGGAATTTTCCTCGCAATCCGTGCTCTTACATTAAGCAGCGGTGAACTTAATGCAATTAACGACGCCGCTGCCGGACTAAATTTTCTCTGGCAGCCGCGTTTTGAATCACTCGCCGATCCGAAAGTATGGCTCGCTGCCGCAGGACAGATTTTCTTCACGCTTTCCGTCGGCATGGGATGCATACATTGCTACGCTGCATACCTGCACGAAAAAGATGATATTGCACTCAATGCCGTATCGGCCGGATTCACAAACGAGTTTGTCG
Organism: Bacteroidota bacterium; assembly: GCA_016928255.1. Classification (GTDB taxonomy): domain Bacteria; phylum Bacteroidota; class Ignavibacteria; order UBA10030; family UBA10030; genus Fen-1298. Next base: position 16,274 of record JAFGLB010000030.1, on the reverse strand, counting down.
AAGTTATTCTCGGCGGCTCAATTATAATTCCGATCGGCGTCGCTTATCTCGGACTTGATGAGGTTCAGCGTATTGTCGGATTATCGATGGGATTCCAGACCATGCCGATTCTTTTCCAGAATTGGGGACCTGTGCTTGCCGCGCTCGCAGGTTTGGCCTGGTTCGGACTCCTGTTCTTTGCCGGAATAACCAGCTCACTTGCAATGGGCCAGCCGATAATTGCATTCCTCCAGGATGAATACAAACTGACAAGGCAGAAATCTGTCCGTTATTTCGGCGCAATGCTTTTGGTCTTGACAATACCGTGCATAATATTTTTCTCGCACGGCTCTTTCAGCGAATTTGATGACTGGTCGGGAACATTTTCACTAGTGGTATTTGCATTGTTCGAATCTCTCGCTTTTGCATGGATTTTTGGAATGAATAAAGGATGGGATGAAATTACCCGCGGCGCGGATATAAAAGTCCCCGCCTTTTATAAATTCGTCATCAGATATATAACTCCATTATTTTTAATATCTGTTTTTCTCGGATCCCTTATTTCACCGCTTGGCGGAAAATGGAAGCATGCTTTCGAACAGCTGTTTGCAGGCGAGGGCTGGCCTCTCGATCCGGGAAGTATTATCGGAAAACTCTTTAAACTCGGAATAGAAGATACAAGGTATTTTATAGATGGCGTACCGACATCCGTCTTTATAATAGATATGACAAGGCTTCTATTAGTGATCACTTTTATTGCCATTGCTGCGATGGTCTGGTACGCATGGAAACGCCATAACAGCGCCTCGGAAAGACAGAAAGAGATCTCGCTATAAAATTATCGGCCTTGATTATGATGCTGTCGACCTGGTTTTTTTATTATTCTCTTCACAATCTATTTCTTTGTGAAAGTGATCAAGTCGCCGCATTTGCAAAAAAATAATGAATAGCAATCCGTAGAAGCAAATCGTGATGTGCTTAAGTTATGATAATACATTTTATGATTTGTCATTTTATTTATACTTGTCAGCTCAACAAACCGGCGGGTAAAAATCGAATCACTACTCATAAATATTTACTTTTCCCCTAATTACGGCAAGACTGTCCTATTTAGCATCTCTTTCTCTTCACTCCATATTTTGCCGAGGATTCTTTTATCCGAAAGCCTATTTCTCGTTTAGGTTTCTCGGGCAGGGCCATGAGTTGGCGAATTGCGTCAAAAACCACTTTAAATTGTGCGTCATATTTCTTTTCCAGTTCCGCTAATTTTCCCGCCAATTCTTTGTTCGATGCAATCAACTCCCGCAATTTGACGAATGCCCGCATTATTGCTATATTCATCTGAATAGCACGATCACTATTGAGCACTGTAGCAAGCATAGCTACACCCTGTTCAGTAAAAACAAATGGTTTGTACCTTATTCCACCTCTTCTGTTTGTGGTCGCAAACTGCGACCTCAAAAGACTGAACTCATCACCTGTCAATTCGAACATAAAATCTTCCGGGAACCTATCAATATTGCGTTTTACTCGCTCTTTTAACCTCTTTGTTTGCACATCGTACAATTCAGCTAAGTGGAAATCCAACATTACCCTTAGTCCACGAAAATAAAATATTTTCTTCTCGATGATTTCGATCGGCACTACACCAGGTTGTCTCAATTTTATCCCTTCGAATATCCATAATTACGAATAAATATAATTTTGGCGCTAATGGAACAACGTAATTCTTATAATAAATATATACGTTTCTCCATAGAAAGACAAGGATCTAACATTCTTTAAGGATTGAATATATTCAATCCCCATAATGAATTCTTCTCGCTTGGAATAAAAATAGAGTTTCATTACATTATAAAAAATACTGGCGGTTTTTAATTTCAATCCAATAGCTATTCCGGATTAATTCTATGAAAAAAATGAGACTGTTTTTGCTTCCTGTGTGGATTCTGCTTTTTACTATACAGGTTTATTCGCAGGATGTAAATTTTTTAATAAACATCAACAGCGGGCAGAAAACTATCAGTCCGTTTATTTACGGTGCGAATCCGGAATTTACTTCGGAAGAAAACCTGGGATCGCGCAGACTTGGAGGAAACAGGCTTACCGGTTATAACTGGGAAAACAATGCTTCTCATGCCGGCACTGATTGGTATAATTACAATGATAATTACATGGCATCAGGACTTCCAAATCCGAATGCACCGGGAGCCACGCTTACTGCATTCAACAACGAAGCTCTCGGCGTTGGTGCTTATTCGGCAATTACTCTGCAAATGGCTGGATATGTTGCCCGTGATAAAAACGGAACCAGCGTCACTGAAGCCCAGACTGCACCATCATCTCGCTGGAACAGAGTGCAATTTGTAAAAGGAAGCGCTTTTTCTCTTGCACCTGATCTTAACGATAGTGTTGTTTACATGGACGAGTGCGTCAATTTTTTAGTGAATACATACGGAACAGCTAACACAAGCAGCGGTGTAAAAGGATATATTCTGGATAATGAACCTGCACTCTGGCCTTCAACTCATCCCCGTATCCATCCAAATAAACCAACTTGCAACGAAATAATTCAAAAAGGAATTGAACTTTCTAATGCAGTTAAAAGTATCGATCCGTACGCAGAAATTTTCGGACCTGCACTTTACGGATTCGCTGCATTTTATAATTTTCAGGATGCCGCCGACTGGAATTCGGTTAAACAGGGAAAAGGTTACAGCTGGTTCATTGATTATTATCTTGATGAAATGGAAAAGGCGGAAACGACTTACGGAAAACGCTTGCTCGATGTTCTTGATATTCACTGGTATCCGGAAGCATATGGTGATAATCGAATTACTGAAACATACGCAACAACCAATAACGATAAAGCAGCAAGACTGCAAGCCCCCAGAACACTATGGGATTCTAAATATGAAGAAAATAGCTGGATCATTAATGCAGGTTTTTCAGCTTTTTTCCCGCTTATCCCAAAAATCCAAGAATCAATTGATAAATACTACCCGGAAACAAAAATTTCTATCACCGAATTTACATACGGCGGTGAAGATGATATCACAGGCGGGATAGCAACATCTGATGTGCTCGGAATATTTGGAAAATACGGCGTATACATGGCTTCATTTTGGCCTGTTAACGACAATACCGCTTATGTGCAATCGGCTTACAGAATTTTCAGAAATTACGACGGGCAAAAATCAACTTTCGGTGATATTTCCACTGCCGCATATACGAGCGACAGTGTATACACTTCCATCTACAGTTCAATAAAAACCGGAACGAATGAAATTCATCTTATTGCAATCAATAAAAATTTAAGTGCGAGCCGTACTGCAAACATTTCAATACAGCATGATAAATCCGTACTCAGCGGAAACGCATGGGTCCTTGATAACAGCGGTACTGAAATAAATAACGCCGGCAGTATTTCCGGAATTCAGAGTAATTCTTTTTCCTATACAATGCCCGCCGGTTCTGTCAGTCATATAGTCCTTCAGACTTCGGTAAATACCGGCGTGAATCAGATACACTCGAATCTTCCTTCGGTGTTTAAACTGGATGCTTTTCCAAATCCATTTAATTTGTCATGCAATATTCAATACAACCTGCCTGATAACTCTTCCAAGTATTCTCTCGAAATCAGAGATATTATGGGAAGACTGGTAAAAACATATGGGATAAATTCAAATAATGGATATCTGATATGGGATGGAACAAACGAGAAGAATCAGACGGTTACTTCGGGCGCGTATTTTGTTTTAGTAAAAAGCAGCCGTCAACTGCCACTAACGAAAAGAATAATTCTGTTGAAATAGTGGGGATTTGATTTCCGCCCGGCAAGATTGCGGACAAGAATCAAATCCCTGCTACAATTCCTCAAATGTCTGGCGCGGGCGGATAATGCGGACACGGTCTCCGTTTACAAGAATTTCTGCCGGACGGGGACGCGCGTTATAATTGGAGGTCAACACGAATCCATATGCACCGGTCGTCATTACGGCAAGATAATCACCGGCATTTGTCTTTGAGATAATCCTGTCCTTCGCAAAAAAATCCGTGCTTTCACAGACAGGCCCTACAATATCCACTTTCTCATGCTCGTATGTATCTATAGACACAGGCACGATCTGGTGGTAAGCCTGATACAGGCTCGGTCTCAGCAAATCGTTCATGCCGGCATCGACGATTATAAATTTCTTTGCGGAGTTCTCCTTAACTAAAATTACACGCGTGACCAGGACACCGGCATTTGCAGTAATCGATCTGCCCGGTTCGATCAGGATAAAACACCCGGTTGATTTGAGAACGGGCAGGACTTCTCCAAAGAAATCAATAGGAGACGGCACAGGTAATTCGGTTTTTTCTTCCCTGGGAAGTGCTTCATGGTACACGGCATCCGCATACTGAACTCCGTAACCTCCGCCGAAATCTATATGCGTAAGATTGATTCCTGCTGAACGTAATTTCTCTACAAGCTCCGCTACATATTTCGCCGTTGCGGTAAAAGGTTCTGCTTTTGTTATCTGCGATCCTATATGGGTATGGATTCCCGCAAGTTCAAGAGACGGCAGAGAAGCTGCATATTGGAACGTTTCAAAAGCTTTGGATGCCTCGATGCCGAATTTAGCCGACTGCAGTCCCGTAGTTATATACGGATGGCTTTGTGCATCAATATCAGGATTAATACGAAGAGTAATGCGGGCTTTTTTCTCCAGCCGGAGAGCGGCACGCGATATCGCCTGCAGTTCTGCAGTCGATTCAACATTAAAGGAAAATATGTTTTCTTTTAATGCATATTCGATTTCATCTTCTCTTTTACCGACACCTGCGAAGACAATTTTAGCGGGTGTGAATCCGGCTTTTAACGCAAGAAATATTTCTCCCGCCGAAACAACATCAGCACCTGCGCCTTTTTCGGCTAATATTTTCAGAATAGAATGATTTGCATTTGCTTTAAGCGAATAACACACAAGATGGTTGGTCCCGCTCAATAAATCGCAGAACGAACGGTAATTGTCTACAATCTGATTCTTGCTGTAAACATACAAAGGTGTGCCGTACTCTTCCGCCAGCTCCTTCAGCGGAATTTCTTCACAATTAAGTAAATTCTCTTTATATACTATTTGATTCATTTACTGATTCTCTTATAACAATTCAATTCTTATCACTTATTACATATCACCAATCACTTACCACTTATTGATAGTTACCAAAAAAAACTATGGAATTCAAGAAATTATAAATGTATGAATTCTATAAATATACACAGCCGATGCAAACCGAATTTTCATTTCAGCTGAAAGAGGAAGGAAGTTATTTTGGAGTTCTTGCTGAAAGTCCGAATAAGAAAAATCCGATTCGGGTAAAAATCAATTCAAACAAAAAAAACTAAAATTACAGCCGGCTTCGCTTTGGTCTTATACAAAGAATCTGGATAAATAAAGCGAAAAATCATTAATTGATTAGTATAGTATGCAGCAGATCACATAAAAGCCGCTATTCTTTGCTTTTCATTTAATCGGTTGCTATATTGAAATGCCCGATTGCAGGCATTTAAAAGAGAATGCTGTGCTTATTGGGCATTTTTTACGAAGTTGCACATAAAAATATATGCATTCCGCTGCGCCTATCAGGGTAGATGGCGAAACTGGCAGACGCGCTAGCCTTAGGAGCTAGTGGAGTAATCCATGGGGGTTCGAGTCCCCCTCTACCCACAGAAGCGGTGCGGGATACGGGGTCAAGGCGGATTCTTAACCGGTCTGGCTAAAAGGTTTTCAGCATGACTTTTTTGTGCACGCAAACTGCAAATATTAAAAAAAAGGAAACCAAGAGTGGACGTTACAATTCAATCATTATCGGATGTATCAAAAGAAGTTGAAATAACTGCAACAACTGAAGACCTGGCGCCTCATTTCGAGAGGGCATATCATGAGCACCGAAAGAAAATAGAAATCCCCGGGTTCCGAAAAGGAAAAGCGCCTTTGGATATGATCAAGAAGATTTACGGTGATCTTATTGAAAATGATTCTCTGAATGAAATCGCAACAGAAATGTACCGCAAGGCCGTTCAGGAAAAAGAATTAAAACCAATCGGCGAGCCTGTGCTGGTGGACATGGATTACAAACGCGGTGAAAGCTTCAGGTGCAAAATCCAGTACGACGTGCGCCCTACAATCGAATTGAAGCAATATAAGGGTATTGCCGTTGACAAAATTATTCACACCGTAACCGACGATGAAGTTGAGAAAGAACTTGTCCGCCTCCAGCGTGCCAACGCAACCATGGAAGATGTTGAAACAGCGGCTGATCCGGAGCATATTATTACCGCCACTCTTCAGGATCTGGACGACAGCGGAAATCCAATTGCCGGCAGGAGAAGCGAAGGAATTCGTTTCTATCTGGCTGACGACCAGCTGGAAAAACCTTTCAAGGATGCTCTGAAGAATGCTCAAAAGGGCGGTGATTACACTGTGCAGTTTGAACACAAACACGGCGGCGAAACACACAGCATCAATACAAAAATATCAGTTACAAAGATCCAAAAAGTAACGCTTGCTCCTTTGGACGATGCATTTGTCGCAAAAGTCACAAAGGAGAAATTTACTGCCGTCGATTCTTTAAGAAAGGGAATTCGGGAAGACATAACAGCATACTGGAAGGAACAGAGCGAGCGGCATGTGATTAATTCGATAACATCCGAGATAATAAAGCGTCATGATTTTCAGGTGCCGGAATCTCTTATAAGAACCGTACTGAGCGGCCTTCTGGAAGAAGTAAAGAATGATTATCCCAACAAGAAGCTTCCCGATAATTTTGATTTCGAGAAATTCAACAAAGAGAACAGAGAATATGCAGTATACCAGTCAAAGTGGGCGCTTCTGCGTGAGGAGCTTATTAAAGCCGAGAATATTACCGTAACTGATGAAGACCTCGATAAGCTGGCAGAAGCAGAATCGGCTAAAATAAAAATACCGAAAGACCGGTTAATTAATTATTATAAATCTTCCGAACAGATTAAAGACAGGCTGACCGGCGATAAGCTAATCAAGATTCTGGTGGATTCTGCAAAAATTAAGGAAGTCCCTGAAAAAGCATAAAAGAAAAGGAAAAAGCCATGCCATACTCCGAAATCTACAACCAGCTGGTTCCCATAGTAGTTGAGCAGACAGGCCGCGGCGAACGCTCATTTGACATTTTTTCGCGATTGCTTAAGGAACGGATAGTATTTATTGGTACACCAATCGACGATAACGTTGCCAGCCTCACAATTGCCCAGTTATTATTCCTGGAATCCGATGATCCGGATAAGGATATACACCTCTATATTAACAGCCCGGGCGGCAGCGTATCCGCAGGTCTTGCGATTTATGATACGATGCAGTATATTCGTCCAGATGTATCGACTATTTGTATGGGTATAGCAGCAAGCATGGCTGCCGTATTGCTTGCGGGTGGAATGAAGGGAAAGCGTTCATCGCTTCCTAATGCACGGGTGATGATTCATCAGCCGTCAAGCGGAGTGCAGGGAACAGCATCAGATATAAATATACAGGCGGAAGAAATACTCAAAACAAAAAAAAGGATTAATGAGATTCTTTCTACACATACAGGACGTTCAATTGAACAGGTTGAAAAAGACACTGACCGGGATTATTATCTTGCTGCCAGTGAAGCAAAAGAATACGGCATAATAGACAATATACTCGTCAAGAGAATCAGCGAAGTAAAAAAGGATAAATAAACACCAACAAATTGCCGGCCGATAAAAAAAGCCGGGAAAGATATGACACAGAAATCAAAACAAGGCGAAAAAATTGCATGCTCCTTCTGCGGGCGAACTCCTGAAGAAGTCAACAGTATTATCGCCGGACCGGATGTATACATCTGCGATCTTTGCGTCGGCAGTTCGGTTGAAATAATTAAAAACAACATGGCCGCAATAAACGCGCGGCGTTTCGGTTTCCGCCGGTCGCTTACGCCTGTTGATATAAAAAAATCGCTGGATGAGTTCGTAATCGGGCAGGATCATGCAAAACGCACGCTTGCGGTGGCAGTCTACAATCATTATAAACGCATCGATGCAAGCGATCAAATGGCGAACCTCGACGAAGTAGAAATCGAAAAAAGCAATATACTTCTCGTCGGACCGACAGGAACAGGCAAAACACTGCTCGCCCAGACACTTGCACGGATTCTGGATGTTCCCTTCGCTATTGCCGACGCCACTACATTGACAGAAGCCGGTTATGTGGGCGATGATGTTGAAACTATTCTTGTTTACCTTTTACAGAATGCGGATTATAATGTTGAAAAAGCCGAGCGCGGTATTGTCTATATAGACGAAATAGATAAAATTGCGCGCAAAGGCGACAGTGCTTCCATTACCCGCGACGTTTCCGGCGAAGGAGTCCAGCAGGCTTTACTGAAGATACTCGAGGGTACGATTGCCGGCGTCCCGCCAAAAGGCGGCCGAAAGCATCCGGAACAAAGCCTGATAAACGTAAACACGAGAAATATTCTTTTCATCTGCGGAGGTGCATTTGACGGGCTGGAAAAAATCATTGAACATCGAGTAAGCCAGAATCCTGTTGGTTTCGGTGCCGATATCAAAGGAAAGAAAAGCAAGTCGCGCGAAAAAATCCTTCAGCAGGTGGAACCTGACGATCTGCTCAAGTACGGACTGATTCCCGAGTTTATCGGGCGTCTGCCTGTGACTGCAACACTTGACGCGCTGGATGAAAATGCTCTGTTAAATATTCTTATACAGCCGCGTAATGCTATCGTGAAGCAATACCAGAAACTCTTTTCTCTCGAAGGCGTTGAATTGGAATTTCAGGAAAGCGCGCTAAAATCGGTGGTCGAGAAAGCCATGGAACGCGGAACAGGCGCGCGAGCTTTACGTTCAATTATTGAAGCTGTGATGTTAGATGTGATGTATCATTTACCCTCAAGAAGCAATGTATCCAAGTGCATTATTACGAAGGATACTATACTGAAGGCAAAAGACCCGATTTACCTCTACGAAGAACGGAAATCGGCTTAAAAAGAATACCGTAGAAAATTAAATTACCCGCAGCTTATCGGAATATCCTTTGCTGCGGGTTTTTTTGTCTATTGATCCCGAATTACGCCGACGAATTTAATTCAATTATTCGTTTTTACTTGAAACAGATTCGATTTTAATATTCCAAGCTTATTAAGCCGGAACATTACTGCCGTTTTTAAACAACCCAGACCGTACTTTATACTTCTTGACAGGTTTATCGAAGACGCTTCGGCAAAATATTTTGCAGGACAGGTTATTTCGCCCACTCTAAATCCGCCGTACAGGAGCTGCGAAAGCATTTGATTATCAAAAACAAAATCGTCTGAATTTTCATCCAGAGAAATCGACTCCAGCACCTTGCGTGTAAATGCCCGGTAACCCGTGTGGTATTCCGACAATTTTTGACCCATCAGGAAATTCTGAACCAGCGTCAGCATCCTGTTATTTATATATTTATACAAAGGCATACCGCCCTGAAGTGCTTTTCCGCCAAGTATGCGAGAACCGAGCACGACATCATATTCTCCCGAAATAAGCAGGTAAACCATTGCAGGAATCAGTTTCGGTGTATACTGATAATCCGGGTGAAGCATTACAACTATATCCGCACCGCATTCAAGAGCCGTCCGGTAACATGTTTTCTGATTCCCACCGTAACCGAGATTTTTTGCATGTGTTACCGTGCGGATATTTAAACTCTTTGCCACCGCGACTGTATGGTCGACGCTTCCGTCGTCTACAAGTATCACTTCGTCTACAATATCGAACGGTATTTCGCGGTACGTAGTTATCAGGGTTTTTTCGGCATTATATGCAGGAAGAACAATTACAATCTTTTTATTCCGTACCATTTATCCGGCTGACCTTTCTTTTTTTTCGACGTAATTGAATTATCTATAAACACCCCTGTTATCACTTTGCTTCGTTAATTTTATATCCTGAAGCTGCGGTGCTTTGACTTTAATCTCAAATCTGTATCCTTCTCTTATACCCATCGGAAACCACGAAAAACTCATTACCCAGCAATGAAGATCCCTTGTAACGGTTACCGAATTAATAAGATGTTTTTTATCAACAAAATTATAAGATCCGCTGGTGGCAATCTGCCATTTTTCAGTAAGATTAAAAGAAAGGCTGGCCTTTATACTCGCGTTGCGGCTGTAGCTTTGCGGATCAGGCCGGGGCCGGGACTGCGAAAAATTCAGATCTATCCTAATATTCCATGGAATACTGAAATCTGCATCTTCTATATCATATTGCGACTGAAATATTTTTTTCTGACCGGGCGAGCCTCCGGCTTGTCCTGATAACGCTTCCTGCTCCTGTTTAACATTATCAGGAATACCTGCATCAGCCGATTTCTGTTTTTTCTCGCCTTTAAATGAAGTGGAAAGGCTCAATGAAAAATTTGTCAGATCGCCGAACCTGCCGCTTTCGGAAATAAGAAATCTATTAACGCGGGCTTTTGCTGTCTCGTCATACGCATACAAATTATAAGTGGCATTCCCCGAGATATCGAAAATCTGTGCAATATTTGTACGGTAATTCAAGCTTACCGCGCTGAAATTCATCGAATCCGCAGCAAAGTCATAGCTCGTGTTTATTCCGATATTCATCAGCTGAATTTTTTCTTCAGTTTGTGCGCTGTCTCCCTTTTGCGTTTTCATTTCAAAATTATTCCCGATGCTTAAAGATCCCATCATCGAGTGTTTCTGCATTTCATCGCCGTATATCTGTTTATTATAAGTAATACTGAACCGCGGCTCAACTGTGTGCCGTAACGCTGTTATACCGAACACGTTAGGCTGGAAGAGTCCGTAAAAACGTGTACTTGTAGAAATGCCGGTGCTCAAATTCCCCTTAACGATCTTTGAATGTTCTGTTGTATAAATAAGAAGGCTGTCCTGATCATTTCTTTCCGGGGTCTCGATCTGTCCCCATGAGCGCTGGTCGTTCAAAGAAATTGTGGGTGTGACAGAAAAGTGCCCCAGCTTAGGCGAGATAGATAAAGAAAGAATCTGATTTAAATTCTGCTTATCCGTTTTCTCAAAATTATTTACAGCCTGCAGACTGTCCGCATCAGCCTCTGTTTTGACTGAATCGACATTTTTTATTAATTTAGTCCGGTGATTGCCTGCGTCTGCACTATAACTAAGACTCAGTGTTTCTATAAAACTCATATCCGATCCTGCGGATGAAACAGTTCCCCTCGATTTTGTTTTATTGCGAAAAGGCTGGATTTGCGACCACGAAAACCTGACTGACGGCAGTGTTTCGCTTGTTTCGTCTGTACTTAAATTTTGATCACGATGAACGTTAATTGACAATGACTGGTTTGCAGATTCCCAGCTTTTCCAATAAGTTGCATCGGATCTGACGTTCTGTGTCAGAATGTCGCTTAGGTTGTAACTAAAATTCCTGAAGTAATCACTGCTCATAAATGTAAAGTTCACATCAAGTTTAGAAGACGGACTAATCTGCTGGTTATGAATAAGATTTACATAGTACTCGCGCCTTTTGCTGTAATCAGGATCGTCCGTTTCGCCCTCCGGCGTGCTTGTTATTCGTGCTGTAATACTTCCGCCGAAATTATACCGGAGCCTGTAATTAATACTTGTCTGGTTCTGCCATCGCCCGCGTGAATAAATATCGAACGCAGTTGCTATATCCCAGTAATCACTTGCCGCCCAGTAGTAACCGATATGACTTAAATACCAGCCGTACCGAGCATCTTCACCATATGCCGGGCCGATTATTCCGGAAGAGCGTCCGCCATGAGCCGGAAAAACACCGAAGGGCAGTGCAAAAACAGGCACTCCGGCAATAAAAAAATATACCGGTTCGGCCACTACTTTGTCTCTCACGAATACTTTCATTTCCGGGCTTTCAAAATAGAAATGCGGCTCTTTGCAGTCGCAAGTTGTATATGTACCGTTCGCCACACAGAGAACGTCCGATTCAATTTTCTTGATCTCAGTACCTACGTAATAGCCGTTATCCATCTGGGTTTTTCCCAGCGTAATTTTCCCTTTCTTTGTCTGGAAGTTGTATCTGACCTGGTCTCCGTGATATTCATCGCCACCGTCGCGCATAACCGGCTTGCCAATAACCGAATCAGGTTTTACAGTATCGGCGATGCCATGAGCTAAAAGAGTTGCATTATCCCAGTTGATATTAACCCGTTCGGCTTTAAGTCCGACAGACTGGTACTGCAAATCACTGTTTCCGTACAAATACATATAGCGCGTACTGAGTGAATAGACTATCGAATCTTTAGCGGAATAATTCACAAGCGTGTCGATACTTGTCTTCGAAGAGCGTCTTGTGGAATCAGTCTGAGAACCAGGTGTTCTTATCGTATCTATTTCCGCCTGCTGTGCCGTCCCGGCGGTCGGTCCGAAAAGAGAAATAAAAATCAATAATGAAAGGATTCGTTTCATTGCAGACACAAGATAAAAAAATATCGAGAGAAGTTCATTGCACTCTATATTAATGACGCATACGCAGCTTTAAAAGTTCGTATCATTCCGATAATGTCTCTTTTACAGAAATATCCAGTATATAACGATGTTAATGACCGTTAAAGGAAGGCCTATGGCGGCAAAATCTGTAAATGTCAACGTATGATGCGATTTTTCTTCCGCGTTTTGTATAATTATTACATTGCTCGCCGCTCCGAGAATAAAAAGGTTCCCCGCTATAGTACTGCCCGCCGCAAGCGCCATGAATCCGTTCGTCGTAATGCCCGTGTGCAATAGCAGCGGCTGGTAAAGTGCAACCATTGGTACATTCGATATGAACTGGCTTAAAATTACGCTGATGCTGAGAATTGAAAATGTGGATGTAACATCCATATTGCTGCTTTCAATCAAATTCTGAAAGAAACCTGTCAGCCACACCGATTCCATCAAAATGAACATTGCCGCAAAGAAAGCCAGCGTCGACCAGTCTATTTTTCTTACGATTTTCCAACGCAGCGGACTTCCAATCAAAATCGGGAGCGCCGAAGCCAGGGCTATGTAGGTTAAACGGAATTCTATTTTAAAGCTGAATATTACCGTGATAATTTTAATAGCGATAAGCACCAGAACCATCTGAAGCGATAATTTCGAAAGGAATGCAAGATCATGATTGCGGATCGGCTCCTGAGAATGAGAAAGAGGAGTATCATGAAAATCATTTTTATAATAAATCCTGAGAATCATATAAGCGACGAACAGGTTCAATACAGTCGGAATAAACAGCCATTTAAAAAACTCGACAAACGGATCGCGGATTTTTCCGTTTAATGCAATTAGAAGATTCTGCGGATTTCCTATCGGGCTGACAGCACTGCCGATCGTAATTGAAAATGCAAGCGCCAGCAGCAGCATTTTTGGAGACATTTTATGCTTTCGCGCAAGAAGAAGCACAACGGGAGTTCCAATAATTGCCAGCGTATCGTTCATAAGAACTGCTGATGCAAATCCGAATCCAAACAAAATAAAAATCATAAGCGCATCGACAGAACGTGCGCGCTTAAAGTACTTATATGAAATGTGCGCAAGGTATCCGCTTTCTTCCAGCGCCTGTCCGATCACAAACATACCGAATAAAAACAGAATTACATCCAGGTTCACTGCATACACTGCATCGCGAGGAGAAATCTGTCCCGTCAGAATCACGACCCCCGCTCCCATAGCCATTACCTGCCAGATGCGGATGCGTATATCACCTATTTGCCTGACGGCTATCAGAATAAAAACAATAATTAATGTTATTAACGGAATATTCATTCTATCAATCGAATAATATTTGTGTGTTTTTACAGCAGTCCGTTTCTTTTCCGCAAGAACCATTCGAGTGCAAAGACTAATACTACCAGTGCCAGCATCCAGCGGGAGTTCCAGATTTCAATCTCTGCAGACCTGGTAAAATCCCTCGCCTTAAAATCGGCCGAACCTGTGATATGCCGATGAAACAAATTCATATCCGCGCAGTCGAAGTACTGGCCGCCTGTTTGTGCCGCGATTTGCTGAAGCAGCTGTTTATTCATCCGTGTTTCAAGATACTCAACATTAGAGCTGCCGACTGTAAATGTACCCTTATCATCGCCTATACGAACACCATTTTTCTTAGCTTCCGCCGTGTAATTGTAATCTCCTTCTGGAAGCTGTGCAATTTCACCCTGGTACTGGCCGCTGCCGATCAATTCAAGCGGGATCTGATAGATATCATTGCCGCGCTCTACACGTACTTCAATCTGCACATCGTCCATCGGCTGGTAACTGTCATCGTATGCCTGTGCTGAAAATTCCACAGCATCACGGGTGGAAAAGAACTGCTTCACCGGCCGGATAACAATTTTTTTCGAATCTTCCTGCGTCGTCAGCCATCGAATTGCATTGCTGAGAAAACTTTCAAGTACCTTTTCCGATTCGCTTCCGGAACCCGAGAGCATATTCCATCGCCACAATCCGTAACCGAGTACGGAAACGGATTTCTTTCTATTAATATTTCTTGCAACTATAAAAGGATTTTTTGCTGCCGGCGGCTGGAGCCGGACTGAAGCAAGAATTTCCGATTCGACCTTTGCCTTGTAAATTCCTTTCGGCTGAAAAACAGGAGGCAGCTTTGACCATGCATCAATTATATTTGCTGTGCTACCGACTTTCAAGATTGAATTATTCCGCTGCATTTCCGGAACATCGGCAAAGACCTGAATTTCGTCATTTGCCGCACTTTCAATCCTGAACGGCAGCAGCTGATCCATCGTTTGCAGTTTATTGAAATCCATTGTCCTGTTCATAATTGTCATTACGGGTTTATCGGCTTTCAAAATTTCTCCGATAATCCGGGTACTGCTTGCGGCATTAGGAAATCCGGCAAGAATCAGACAATCGCTTTCTGAAATTATCCGGGCATCCAGCGGTGCTTCGTAAAATTGCCCATCGCTCCGCTCGATAAACGTCTTCAATTCAACATTACTGTCGTTTGCAAGTATCCTTTTTATACTTGCCGCATCCTGGCTTGGAGATCCAGCTATCATCGTAGCGCGAATTTTACTTTTTAGTATTTTAGTGAAAAAGCTCATATTGTTGTTTTTTTGCGTCAGTTCTCCCGTCAGCTGCGATACCTCAATCCTGTACTTCTGCATTCCTTCTTTCGCGGCAATAAATGAGAGAGAGACAGGATAATCTCTCGTTCCGGGTTCCAGTAAAAGGGTTCTCTCGTCTGCCAATGCCGGGCCTTCATGCAGGGACACCTGCACACGTTCACCGCCGAAGCCTGTACTGTGCACAATAATATTTACCGGTACCTTCGCGCCAAGATATGCAATTTCGTTTGTCAGCACTTTCCTTACAAGCACATCTTTTTGTTCTATGGTGTCGCCGACACCGATTGTAAACACCGGCAAATCCAATTCTTCGGCTTCATATAATGGATTCATTCCGACTGTCGAATTGCCATCCGAAATAATTACCACGGATTGAAGGTTGGAGGAGACAGATTCCCGCTTGATGGAATTAAGAGCGCCTGCAATATCGGTCTCTTCTCCCGGGAACGTCAATGAATCTTCATCCATTGCCGTTAATTTGTAAGCTTTTCTGTCAAAGGCGTAATATTCAATTTTTCCTTTTTCGGCAATTTGCTTCCATACCGGAGACCCAAGCGCGGTTTTAAGCTTCTCGTCTCTTTTCCCGGTTTTATCCGTTATAGTCATACTCTGAGAATTATCTATCAACACGGCTAAAACGGGCTGGTCTGCTGAATGCACAATCAGCGTAAGTATAGGTTCGCCAATAAGCAGGAAAAGCAGGAATAATCCGAGGCCGCGGAGAAAAATCAGGACTTTTTTTTTGAAGGGAGAAACAGGCGGCACGGTAGTACGGTAAACGTATGCCGCAATTGCGAAGGCACATACTGCTGCAGCCAAAAGAACAACAATACTGAACGTGAAAGAAAAGTGAAATTCCGGCATCAGCGATGCTTATTTTATCAGCAGCATTTTAATCAAAAGCACATTGTTGGGAGTTTTCAGCCTGGCGAAATAGACGCCTGTTGCCGCCGGAAGTCCGCCGCCGGCAGTTCCATCCCACGTGCAAATATGCGAATTCTCGACAGTTCCGTTAAACAGGGTTTTTATCCGCCTTCCGAGAATATCGTATACTGCCAATTCAACTTCCGATCTGACAGGTACTTCGAACCTTATTGATGTTCCGTAATTGAAAGGATTTGGATAATTCTGTAAAAGCGCATATGCGGTCGG
>JAFGLB010000029.1 GCA_016928255.1 Bacteroidota bacterium | reverse complement strand
GTCGATACAAAACTTGTCCCTTCGGTACAAAACATAACCCTTTCGGGATGGTTTTCTTTATCTTTCACATAGGCGAGTTGTTTATCTCCATAATTATAACCTACGACATCCAGCGCATCACCATATCCCCCATCATTACGGGCATGGTTCATGGCTGCTGTAACAGGGCGTGTAGGGTCAATCTTATGAGTGATTTGGACCAGTGTTTTCAGAATTCTAGAACCCATTACTGTTCCCTGAATCCACTCTTCGTTCTCCATACACCACATGAATATGGAAGGATGGTTACGATCTCGGTACAGCATGTCGATCAAATCCTTTATTCCTTCTTCGCTGCTCGATAAAAAGCGGTTTTCGTCAACGACCATAAAGCCTATGCTGTCGCACATGTCGAGTAATTCAGGTGTCGGGGGATGATGCGAACAACGGTATCCATTACTCCCCATTTCTTTTAATAGTTTAAGTTTATACCAATTGATTTTATCGGGAAGGGCAACACCTATACCGGCAAAATCCTGGTGGTTACATGTTCCTTTTACGGGATAAAGTTTTCCATTCAGGAAAACACCATTTTTATTTACATCCACTTTGCGTACACCAAAGGTAGTTACGTATGTATCAATAATATTACCGTTTTCAGAAACCTCTGTGAGAACTTTATAAAGGTTGGGTGTTTCGGGCGACCAAAGCATAGGCTTCTGAATTGTGCCGGTTTGCGCTATTTCAACCTGACCAGTAGGAGCAATAGACTGACTTGCGGTTTCAGTATCAAGTATAATTCCATTTCTATCGACTATTTTTGAGACAAGTGTAATATTCTTGGCCGTCTTATATTCGTTTTTAAGCATGGTTTTAATACTAACAGTAGCCTCGGCATCAGTTATTGAAGGTGTGGTTATGTATGTACCAAACCTCGCTACATGCAACTTGTCGGTTTTGATAAGCCACACATGCCTGTAAATACCGCCACCTTCGTACCACCAGCCTTCGTAATCGCTGGCATCTACCTTTATCAGGATAACATTCTTTCCTTCGTTCCCGTATCGTAAAACATCCGTTAAATCATAATTTGAAGGCACGTAACCGCTTTTATGGCTGCCTAAATAATGGCCGTTTACCCAAACCGTACTGTTTCGGAAAATACCGTCAAACTCAATAGATATTTTTCGTCCTTTATTGGTTTCGGGAATTTCAAACTCTTTGCGGTAAAAACCAATACCCGTCGGCAAATAACCACTGGCAGCCGGTTGGCTGCCTAAATTATTGTCATGTACAAAAGTACCTTCCACCACCCAGTCGTGCGGGAGGTTAACTTCTTTCCAATCAACCGGATTTAATACTTTTGAACTTTCAGGATTTGTGTAGTCAATAATTGTATCTTTTATAGATACAATTTTAACATTAACATCGGTTATCCCTCCCTGGCCACCAACTTTTACCTGACGTTTTATAGCTATATCGCCTTTATGGAATTGCCAGTTGAAATCGAAATTCTCCCTAATTCTTTGACCTGATGCTGTTGATTGGTTTTTTTGAGTGCTTCCCTTGATTGAGGGAAACAACAACAGAACAAAAGCGATACTGCCAAAAAATAAATACCGATTAAATCTACAGTTCGTCATTGGCACTTTTGATTTACTTAATTTCTATAAACTCCGGTTCGTGCGGTGCAATAGTGAAATTATCTGTATAATCCCTGTCGAACAGGATACTGAATGATTTTCCTTTTATTTTGATCTCTTTGGGCTCATCACTTACGTTGAGGTATAAGAAATGATTTTTATCGATCTGCCGTGCTATTACACCCAAAGGCACTTTAGGTCCTTTTTTAATACCAAGTTCGATAATCAGATCATCCACCAGACTTCCGAGGATTTCTCCTTTTGCAGGTAAACCAACATAAATTGCCTTTCCTTTGCCGTATTTATTGGAAGTTATAATCGGGTAATTCTTGTCTAAACTGGTAATATATGCTATTATTTCAGCACCTTTGGATTCAATAATATCAAAACGGGACGATTCCGTGTCCACCGCTTTACCTTTATAGGTTACTTCAAGTTTTTTCCCTTTATAATATTTTCTGGAAATTTCATTCACCGTTTCAGTTTCTTCAAAACTGCCAACACGAATTCCAAATACATCGTTCAAACGGCCGGGGTGTGTCGATCCAAACACTTTTCCGGTTTCGTCAACAACGGCCGAATTACTTGTCATAATAATAGTCCCGCCGTTTTTTATATATTCACGTATTTTGTTCGCGGTTGTTTCGTCCATAACTGCCAGGCCAGGAACGAATAAAAGTTTATAATTTAATGTACTTCTGCTTATTTCAACTACCCGTGTGTCCATGTTTCGCCAATAAAACACATCCCAGCAAGCTTGTACCTGGCTATCATGTTGTTCAGGAAAACTGGCACTGGCCATCTGACTGGGAAAGGAAAAAGCCAGACCAACTTCTGCTTGAAGTTTATACGGAAAGAATTTTTCTATCTTTTTAAATTCTGCTGCAATATTTTTGTATTCATTGTATTTACGGTTAGGAATGCCATCCCAATCGATCATTCCTTCCAGGTACTGTTCTTCTCCGGATTGCATACTTTGCCATGTCCAGCCGCAAACCATTTGATTGCCATACATTAAGGCGGCATAGGCCGATTTACGGATTGAATTTTGAACAGCGTTGTGTGTAGTAAATTCGCTGCACCAGAACGGATTTGTGCTTTCAAATTGAATGCGTGCGATTCCAAACGCTGCATTCATTAACCCCTCACTGGTTGTTAAAGAGTTTCCGGGATAGAAGCCGCAACCTTCGCGCGTCATTTTTCCGGAATAAGCAATTTCAGAATAATCGAAATATTTCATCCAACTATAATACCAGGCATTGGTATTTGTTAAGGCATTTGGAGCATTGATGTTCACTACATCAAGTACTTTAAACAGAAGATGGTTGATCTCATCGGAAATAAAGCGCCTGAAATCAAGTATTTTTTCGGGTGCACCGTTTTTAGATCCTGTTGAGGGCAATCCAATTTCTTTAAAATGATTGATTCTACGGGACCATCGCTGGGTTGCCCAAGCTTTATTTAAATTATCAATATTGGAATATTTATTTTTTAGCCATGTAATGAACCGTTGTCTAACGGTTTCGGAGTATGATATAGGGCCGTCACCCGACTCGTTGTCGATACCAAAAGCTAAAAGAGCCGGATGGTTTGCGTATCGCCTTGAAATGGCATCGGTAAATCGAATAGCATATTGTTGGAACATCGGATCGCCGGCATCCTCCATATAACGGTGATTTGGGTAAAGAACATCGCCTCCGGCATCGGTGATGCTAATGGATGGAAACTTTTGGTGCAACCAGATTGGAGCCGGGCGGATGGCAATGTCCAGAATAACCTTAATCCCAGCTTCGTTCATCTGGTTCATTACTTTATCGAACCATTCAAAATCATATTTACCTTCTGAAGGTTCGTAGCTGTCCCATGCCAGATGCCCAAGGCGAACAACATTAAATCCGGCAATTTTCATCAGTTTTATGTCGTTTTTTATTTTTTCAGGATTTTTATCATCATGCGGATGATAGTTAGCGCCAACATATAACTCCTGAGTCTTTGTTACATAACCAAGAAAAGAAAGGAATGTAATTAATAATAATACTTTGGTTTTTTTTCTTTTCATTTTTCAAGTATTTATTGCAATAGCCGTAAGAATTGTATGAAAAATATTATTGTTTTCAATATTAAGATTAACAATAAACACACCTCCGTAATTAACCGAAGGTGTGTTTATGAGGAGGAGGTGAAATTATTTCAACAGAATTAATTTTTTAGTGATTGAGGTTTCTCCTGCTTCCAGGCGATAAAAGTAAACTCCGCCTGCAAACTTACTTCCATCGAAGGTTGCAGCATAATTACCGGTATTTAATTGACCGGAGAAAAGGGTGGCTATTTCCTGGCCAAGAATATTAAATACCTTTAAAGTTACATATCCGCTGTTAGGAACAGAGTAATTTATTTTTGTAGAAGGATTAAACGGATTCGGGTAATTCTGCTCTAACACGAAAGCATTCGGAATTGCCGTTTCACCTTGAACAGAAGTACCATTATCAGGCCACCATTGTGAAGAGCCAACTGGTTTGTCATCTGTACCACCTGTTTGCAAAGTAGTATTTGTATAGCTTAAGTCATAATCCAAAGGCCATGTAAATGCAAGATAATCAGATACCCCGTGGAAACTGACAGATGGAGTACTCGCACCGGTATATTGTGATTCTCTGATATTAATACAATTCTCAGCAAGCAATTCATCACAGTTATTCATGTCTTTTATACCGGGATCTACATTCGTCGTATTTTCTTCTACAAAGAATCTGAACGGTTCATGTGTCACCGGTACAACTATTGAGTCAACAACATGCAACCCATCAAATGATGAAGGATTCGGTACAATAGTGCCCGCTGAATCTGCCCAAATAAAAGCCGTGAGATTCCACGTCCAATTACTTGTAAGTTTGGAACTATCAAACATTGCCTGATTATATCGATTCATCCAAGGATTGGGACTTATTTGAGAAAATTGAGCCCAATAATCCTTGATAGGTTGAGTGTACCACCAATTATTGTTTTTCAGCTCCCAAACCAATTCGCCTTCGGTTAAAGTACCATCGCCATTAGGATCATAGTTTTTACCATACACTCCGCCAGGTCCATAAAGTGAATCAAGAAGTTCTTTATTCCACTGAGTCTCGGCATAGTTCATCAAACCTTTCACCTCAGCGTCATGATGCCGTCTAATTTCATCCTGATCATCAGAGAAGGCATGGCAGTTGACAAAAAGGTTGTTTGTGTATTTTCCTATGATTTTACTATGAGACATGATCGGATGCAGCATGCAGTTTACTAGGGTATTATGGTCAATCTCTAAATAAAAAGCCTGTCCGTTAAATGCATAACAGCCAAAATCAAAGAATGTATTATTCTTCAGAATTACTGTATCCATTGTCCCGCCAGAAAAAATCGCACCGTTCCAGGTTGCTCCTGCGGGATTTCCAATATATTGGAATATATTATTTGTAAGAACATACGTATTATTAAGGCCCCAATCAGCAAACATTGCCCACCATGTATAAGGATATTCTATAACACATCCATCATAAACATATCTATGTTTTTCTCCGTTCACTTGCTGGGAAATCCAGCTAATAGGACCTGTACCGTCCAGATTAACGGCAGTTAACCAGAGATTTATGAAAGTTGCACCATTATAAAGGACCCACCAATCATCTACAGCACTTCCATCTTCTTTTAAACCACAACGGATAACAGGAGGTCTGTTTGCATCATTCGGTTTATCGGCAACAATAACTAACGGGAAATCCGCTTGAATCACTTCTGTCAAAATATACTGGGCATTGTGCTGCAATTTATATACACTGTGAGCTCTCTCTCCTGCAGCGGTTGTATCAGCTTTAATCGCTTCATTTAAAGAGCCTAATGCCACTCCTTGTGAATTCAACGGTCCTACGAATAATGTATCACCGTTTTCCGAAGTCTGTGCAAAAAGCTCATGGCTGCTTATAAGTATGCACGTCAGAATGATTGATAATACTAACATTTTTTTCATGTTAGATCTCCTAATTTTATTTTTTTTGTTTTTGTTGATTAAATGACCATTAACACAGAACAAGCCGGTTATTCTTCATCAGCCTCCTTTCTGATTTCAATTAGAGTTTTATTGAACTTAATAATTGATAGCATTTTATAATTTCCTGAAGGTTTTTATTTCTCTTTTCTCTTTGGAAAATTCAGATTCAATCGGCGAAAAACCTAATATTGGAACCTCAATCCTAAATTGGCGCTTCTACCATAATCCTCAATATAATTGGAGAAGTTCATATGATTTATAGCATCCTGTTCTCGTTCACCTGTCAGGTTATTCACATTCAGGAAAAATTCCAGACCATCAATTGGTAATTTCTGCCGGACTTGCACATCATAGCGATAAAAATCAGTGGAATAGCCGCGCAATTCTTCATACCAACTCGCACTTTTAAAGATATGAGACTTATATCTCATCGCCCAGCGAATCGAGAATCCTTTATAATCATATCCAAGTGTGATGTTGAGCAAATGATCAGGCTGTCCTATCATCGGAGCGGTATACGTAGTATCACTATTAACGTACATCGTTCTATAAGTGACTGGATCAACTGCCACTTTAACAACGGTTCTTGGATATTGTGCTTCGGATATGTTGCGAGTATAGTTTATATTCAAAACAATACCTTTTAACAATCCGGTTAAAAAACCAAAATTAGATTGCCATTCAAATTCAATTCCATAATTATAGGCTGGATTTTCATTGTTCAAGGCGTAAGCTGCCAGTTTATGATTCATAATTGTGGGTAATTCGAAGAATGCTGTATCTAAAATTGCTTTCTGGCCGCTCCAGAAAATCATATCTGTAATTTTTTTGTGAAATGCACCGATTGATAACAATCCAATTTTATTCGTATGTACCGACACCTGTATATCCAAGTTTCGGGATAATTCATCTCTAAGCTGAAAATTGCTTAAATTATCAATACTTCCCTGGCTGCCAATCATCCAGCCTGGCATTATGTAGTTATAATTTGGTCGTAACAGTGTGTGTGTGTATCCAGCCTTAACCGTCAACCAATTGGCCGGGTTGTAAAAGATTTGGATCATTGGCAGCCAAAACTCATTTTCACGCACCTTAGTAACTGTATCTATTGGGGTGGGTGTAAAGCCCCGTAAAACACCTAATCTGTTTCCCCGGTATCCGGTATATTCTGTCTTGTTCGCTTCATAGCGAACACCGGGCACTATTATTAATTCAGGACCAAGATTGATTTCCGGCATCAGGTAAAAAGCATGATAGTCTTCAGTGCCATGATAGTCACTATAATTTGAACCAGGAAAATCCGGTTGATACAATGACCATATACTATACAATTGATCATCAGGTATTGCCATGGCAAGATCATAAAGCTTGCGGAATTTATCTTTATCAAATATTGGACTAAAATTATATCTGTTATCAAGGAAATTGCCGGCGGGGTTTTTTAAAAAATCTCCCAAATATAAGTTCCTTGGATCAATGGCATAATAATCTTCATTTCGTTGACTTATTTCAAAGTTGTCATGAGCTAATTTTATAAATCCCTCATTGCCGAAACCAAAAGCTGTTTTATCATACTTTTTCGTCTTATGTTTTATTTTTCCACCCAAACTTAATTTTATATTCACCTGGTCGGTGATACTAAAAGTATAAGCCACGTTAAGTTCTGCAGACAGATCCCGTTCCTGGGTGCTGCTCTTTTCGATGTTTATACCACTCAATGCCATATTATAGATTGTTTGATCCATGCTGTATAAGAATAAGTCGGGAATGGTTTCCGGGTTCAAGTCTACATTAAAATTGGAAGTTCTATCGCCTCCAAAGGGAAGGTCGGGAATGTTGCCGCCATTTTCCGAAGAAATTTTCAAAGGTAATTCATTCTCTGAATATGAATGTGAAAAAGCAGAATTAATTTCCCAGTTTCCCCATTGATGTTCAATTTGCAGTGAATTGGTTAAAACAGTTAGCCAACTCTCAGGAGTATCATCATAACTAATGCTGAAATCATTTGTTGCAAAATCATAGTTGTTTTTATAAATTGTTTCTTCTCGTTTGATACGGCTGATAAAATTGGACGATTTGATAGTTGTAGACGGCAAGGAATAATCTAAAACCAGCGCACCGCCAGCTCGTTGTACGTTTCTGTATATATCCTTCAATTGCATACTATTGGTTCTAACCGGTGCAGTTTCATTTTCTTGTTTAATGTCAACATCTCCCAATTGCTGCGAGCCGGCATCCTTTTCTTCATAATCCACCTGTGCATAAAGACCCAACCGTTTCTCAAAGAAGCGATCACTTCCCCCAATAGAAAATTTATAATCCGTATATGTATTTCGAAGACTATTCATTCCACCCTGGACTATCATATCCAAAGTTGAAATATCGGGTGCTTTTTTAATTTTAAAATTGACAATACCGCCGGTTGCCGTTGCTTCCTGATTAGCCATAACGGATTTGGTTAATTCAATGCCTTCAAGCATATATGGGGAAATCATGCTGAGGTCAGAGCTGCGGTCCTCTTGGCCGGTAGATGTCATATTCACACCATCAATCTGGATCAATGAATACTTGGATGCCATTCCCCGGATCAGCACTTTATTCCCCTCGCCACCGCTTCGTTCCAGCGATACTCCGGGTAAACGGCCGACAGCTTCTGCGGCATTGGCTTCCGGTAATTCCTGTATCTGGTTTTTTGAAACAATATTATTGATCGTTTTTGTGGAAAGCTGTTCGTTAATGGCGGCAAGTTGACCGCGCATTTGAGCCGTTACAACAACCTCCTCGCCTTCAATGACTTGCGATTTCATTTGGATGTCTTTTTGTACATCTTTATTTTTTGAAAAATCTATTTCTATTACCTGTGATTCGTAACCAATACATGATATTTTGATATTAAATACATGCTCAGGAATTCCAACAATCCTGTATCGGCCTTCAATATCTGTGGCAGTACCTAAAGATGTCCCCTCCACAACAACGTTTACGCCAATCAATGTTTCGCCGGCTACAGCGTCGGTTATTGTGCCTTTGATAGTTGCCTGTCCAAAAGCAATTATCGGTACAAAGAGAGTAAGAGAGATAACTCTGATAATTGAGGATAATACTTGCATAAGTATATTACTCCTTCTTGGGATTGATTTCAATTTATTACACGTGGGTTAGAATAAAGAACACGTATTATCAAGGCTTGTTGCTGCTGCGGTAAAGTCGTGCCAAAAATAAACGCGCCTTCGGATAACCGCAATAATTTTCTCTTGGTGATTTAGTTCCGCCGATAATGAGCCAAATTCCCAAACAGATACAAGGCTTTTTTGAGTAACCCGGCTAATTTTGATAATAATATAATAGGCATTTGTTTTTTCTATGTTTCCTAGAATTCCAATTGTATTAATCAGCGTCCCAAAATATCATTAAATAGAACCGCCGTTTTTAAAAGATTTACCCACAAAATTCTACCGTATATTGAATATATTTTCAGCTATGCAGCAAAACTTCGGAATTTCACAATATTTTAAAATATTCCTATCTTAGGATATTCAATAAATCGGGAATAGTCGGGCTTATGAAATCTTCCTCAATAGTATCAATTCTTGGCGGAATATTTATATTATTGTTTTTAGCTACCGAAAATTCCCGGTCTCATAATAGCAATCTGAAATTTACCAAGTATTCTACAGGCATGGGATTATCTTCGAATTATCAGCGATGCATCGTCCAGGACAGTGAGGGTTTTATATGGATTGGAACAGGCGACGGGTTGAACAGATTTGATGGACGAACGTTCAAGGTTTACAGGAATAATCCAAAATCTAATACCTCCCTGAAGAGTAATATAATTACCTGCCTTCTTTGTGATAGTAACGGACAACTTTGGATTGGTACATATGGTGGAGGATTGAGCCGGTATAATAAGGAAAAGGATAATTTTCTAACTTATACTTCTGATCCTAATAATCCCGAAGCACTTTTATCAGGAGAAATAAACGCAATTGCCGAAGATAAATATAATAATATATGGGTAGGCACCAATCTCGGGCTACATCAATATTACCAAAAAACAAACGGCTTTATCAGGTATACTGTACCGTCTAATCAAATACCAGACTCAAGAACCATAGCACATTATTCCATTAATTACCTAAAGCAAGATGATAATTTACTATGGATTACTTATGCTTCCGGAGTTTTAACTGCATTAAATACTACAAACATGTCGTTTAAACATTACAATCTGTTTGACGTTGCCGGTCATAATGCTGCCGATTATTCCGTTAATTCAATTGTTATCGATAATAATTCTATATGGTTAAGTACCTGGACAAAAGGAATTTGGATATTTGATAAAACTACCGGAAAGGCTCATCCATATATAAAGGAAAGCAGCCAATATATTAACTTCTTCTTTAAAGATAATAGCAACAGGTACTGGTATAATCCCGAAGGCGGCGGACTTGTTCTTATTGATAATAACAATAGAATTGAGTTTAGATCAAACGATTATGATCCCTTTAGTATATCATCAAATTCATTAACAGGTATCTTCCAGGATAGACAAAATAATATTTGGATTACAAGTAAGCAGGGAGATTTGAATTTTGCAGTTCTCGATAATCCATTTTACAGTTGGTATAAGAACCCGGGTTCACAACAAGGGCTTACTAACAATTTAATTAATGCTGTAATTGAAGATTCAAAAAAAAGAATTTGGATTGGTTATGACAACGGGGGCATAGATATACTTGATGCAAAGGGAGTAAAACCAAAATATTTTATCAAAGGGGACAAATCGACCGGTTTGGGACCGGGGCCTGTGATGTACATTTTTGAAAACAGGGACGGCATAATCTGGATCGGAAAATACCTTGACGGATTAAAGAGATACGATGAACCTACAAGATCATTCGTTTCCTATAATCAAAAAGACAATGATAGCGCATCGATATTAGGTAATGATGTTAGATATATCGATGAGGATAGCAAAGGAAATCTTTGGTTAGCAATACACGGAGGAGGTTTAGATAAATTCATTCCGGGATCCGGTAAATTTATTCATTACATAAATGATATAAACAGGCCTCATGCTTCAATCCTGAGCGATTGGACATATACATCGCTTGTTGATAAAGACAATAATATTTGGGTAGGCAATGTCGCAGGTATTTCCGTTGTTTCAGACAATAGAGACGTTGTAAAAAATTATTTGTTCAACAGTGAAGAAGGATACAATTTAAGCAATAATATTGCTCGAATTGTATATGTCGATTCCAAAGAATATATCTGGGTAGGAACAAATGACGGTCTGAATAGAATTGACAGAAATACTAATTCAATTAAAATATATTTTGAAAAAGACGGATTGCCAAGCAATTATATAACAGGAATACTTGAAGATGACCGCCATAACCTTTGGATCGGGACAGGTAAAGGATTATCGAAGTATTCTGCTGAAAAAGAAACTTTTAATAATTATTCAATACTGGACGGACTCATTACCGACAATATTGCAGCTGCATTTAAAACAACAACCGGAGAAATGTATTTCGCTGGAAAAGGAGGGGTATCCCGTTTTCATCCAGACAGCATAGAGAATAATAGTTACATACCGCCTGTGTATATAACCGATTTTAAACTCTTTAATAAATCTGTTCAGACAGCAGATGACACCCAATCCGAAGGTTTTTCAATTCCTCAGCAAATTATTTATTGTAAGGAAATCGAACTTGCTTATCATCAGAATGTCATTACAATCGAATTTGTCGCTTTAAATTATCATAACCCAAAAAAGAATCAATATAAATACAAGCTCGAAGGTTTCCAGAATGATTGGATTCCGGCCGAATACCAGCACGAAGTAACGTATACGAATCTCAGCCCGGGAGAATATACGTTCAGGGTAACTGCATCAAACAATGACGGCATATGGAATGCACAGGGGACCTATTTAAAAATAATTGTCAATCCTCCATTATGGAGATCAGGATGGGCTTATGCTTTTTATTCATTGATTGTTTTACTTTTACTCTATGGTTTTAGAAAATTGATTTTACATGAAGCTGCGATTAAAAATAAACTCGAAGTTGAAGAACTGGAGATAAAAAAGTTGCAAGAAATGGATACATTAAAAATGCACTTTTTCTCCAACATTTCACACGAATTTAGAACACCCTTAGCTCTTATCATAGGACCCATTGACACACTTTTAAAAAACATTTCGGATGAATCCCATAAACTTCATCTGAATATCATTAAGCGTAATGCTACCAGGCTTCTGAGATTAATTTACCAGCTTATGGATTTGGGAAAGATAGAAGAAGCAAAACTCGAAATGAATTTTGAGAAAGGCGATTTAGTTCATTTTATACAGGATATTTTCGATTCGTTCAACTATGAAGCAAAGGAACGGAATATAAATTATTCATTTATTCAAACAAGCTCTTTCCTTGAAATATGGTTCGATCATGATAAGCTGGATAAAATCATATACAACCTGCTTTCAAATGCTTTCAAATTCACATCGGACGGAGGTATGATCTGTCTTTCACTTATCGTCGACGGGGCATACTCGGGAACCCAAACCAAAAGGACGATCGAAATTATTGTTAAAGATTCAGGAATCGGCATAGCCAAAGAATATCAGGGAAAAATATTCGACAGATTCTACCAGGTAAAAAACTATTTAACAACACAGGGAACAGGAATCGGTTTATCTTTGACCTATGAACTGGTTAAACTCCATTGTGGAGATATCATTTTGGAGAGTGAACCGAATAAGGGCTCAATATTTACCGTAACACTTCCCCTTTGGACTGAAGAGAATGAACTTCCTTCAACATCCCTGGAGCCAAAAATATATAGAGAAGGCGTACCAAATATTACAAAGGATTCTGTTCCAGAGTTTGTCAGACAGGATGAAAACAAGATTAAGAATGGAATGAATCTGCCTCATCTATTAGTAATTGAAGATAATACAGATATGAGGTTATTCATTTCAAATGAATTCAATGGTATCTATAAAGTAACCGAAGCAAACAACGGCACAACCGGAATTGAAAAAGCTTTAGAGGAAATTCCAGATGCAATTATATGCGACGTTATGATGCCAGGAATTGACGGATACGAGGTCTGCAAAAAATTAAAACAGGATGAAAAAACAAGTCACATACCGATATTAATGCTTACCGCGAAAAGTTCGGAACAGCATACGGTCGAGGGTTTTGAAAGCGGAGCAGATGACTATGTCGCAAAACCATTCAGTTCATTAATACTGAAGGCAAGAATCAAGAGTCTGATTGACTCAAGAGAATTACTTCGAAAGAAATTTATTAAAGACCCGTTCGCCGCAATTAAAGATTTCTCACCTTCCAAAACCGATGAAGCATTATTAAAAAAAGCATATGCCATTGTGGAAAAGAACCTGAGTAATCCGGATTTTGAAGTAAGTGATTTTGCTTATGAAATTGGTATGAGCCGCACACAGTTATACAGGAAAATAAATGCAATAGCAGGGCAGACGGTAAGAGAATTCATCAGAATTATCCGGTTAAAAAAAGCTGCCGAGTTACTTGTTACTTCCGGGATGAATATCACCGAGATAGCAGACAGCGTTGGATTCGGCTCCCAATCATATTTCACAACTTCTTTCACTGAATACTTTGGTATAAATCCGTCGAAGTATGTGGAAAAATACACAAAATAATCAGTGAAGAATATTTGATGTAATTCATACTCTTCATCACTACATAATGACGATCTCCAATAAATCAAGGGAGATCATTTTTTAAAATATCGATTTATTCTTGAGTCATATCTTTCAATTCAGCGGAATTTCGGCAATTATTACATATGGATATTCTTCAGAACTGCAGTAGTGCGTAGACACCATTGGGGGCACTTAGAATTTGTAAATTTTAAATTGCAAATTTCTGATTTGATAGTCGACTCATAAAATTTAAAATTATAAATTGCAAATATTCAAATTCTCTCTGGCCGACGCTGTCGACGTCGGATTTAAAATGAATAAGGAAAAAAAATCCCGACATAGTAAAGCATCGGGATTTAAAGGGGTGGGGGTAAACAACCACCGCGCGCCATCACAGTGGTGCAACTCAATAGATTCAATGAACCTATTCGTTAGCCCGCGATATCGTTGGGGAGAGGATGATATCGCTTTACCCCCAATATTCTTGTTAACCTGGCTTTTGTCAGCAAGCAATACTTGCTGTATACTTTAATTTCTCAATTAAAATTACGAAAAACTAATAATAACTGCAATCGATCTCTTTTTGAAACTGTCTAATCAAAACAGTCCCCCATAGACTGTATATCTACAGCTCTGCAATTTATAAGCTTACAAACCGCCATTCATTGACGCGGATATTTTTCTTAATTTTTTTTTAAATGTACCGATGTATTAACACTTTTTGCTTAAAAGAATAACCTCATCCAAAGCTCTATTCTTTCCTGTACCTGCTTCCCTCCATATTCTGTTGTACCGCTTCCGCCAAGCAGTGTGGTCCAAAAAATGAATTCTGTGTTTGTAATAGGCTTGAAGCTCATCTGCAGCGATAAAAGAAAACTATTATCCGATATGTTGTAAATCGTATAAAGAGACGGAGTAAAGTAGAGCCAGTAAAACGGCTCGGGATGTATAATTTTCACATAAAGATATTCTTGCATCAAAGTGCTTCCTTTGAAATACATTTGATTGATGCCTGATATCTGTTGTCTAATAACTGTGTCAGATGCGCCGGCACCGGTGTTCAAAAAATCGGTATATTGCAAAAATTCACTTTTATTAAGCCCGGGGCCGTTATGATAGTATTCAGCTATTATAGTCGTATTTGATGAATGAAGAAAACGAAATCCCAAGAGATAAGAAATCCTGTCGGCTGTTTTAACGACGGGTGCTCCGTCGATAATTGTGCACCGCTCCATATCCTGGCTGCAGCTCAGCTCTCCATGAATTTCGATATTTTCCTGAAGGTTTCGCGCAAAATCAAATCCAAATCGCTTCGGTTTATCTGCACTGTAATATGCAATCAAGTCGATATCTGTATCCCAAAGCAGAAAGTAAGACTTTAATGCGATTGATGTATTTTTTATTTCTCCGAATTGTGCACCGGCAATATCCGAAGGTGGAATTATGACAGCGAGAAAAGAAAAGCTTTGCAGAGCAATTGACGAAAAACTCTTTATGTACTCAAAGTTAGCCGATAATAAACCCGCCTGTGCAAGTTCCGGATTCTCCGGATCCTTAACCGGATTAACAAAACCTGCCGGATTAAAAGCGTATCCTTTTCCCCAGCTGTACGTCCGTTTTCCTGCCTGCAGTGTTGTATTGAACGATGGATTGAAACTGCCGTATGCCTCGAATAAATCAAAACTTGAATTCTTGTCACTGTAATAGCTTGCATGTGTTTTTAAAATCAGCCCCATATCTGCTGTACGGTATTCTGCGTTTAGATAAGGTTCCAACCTGTACTGCGAGAGCAGAGACGACGAGGGGCTGTCTTTCAAAAATTGAAGTATATACTGCGGTGAGTTACGGTCCATGTGGAACAGTGTATACTTTACATCAAGATTGCCGCTCCACTCAAGTTTATTTTCTTCCTCCGACGGCAACTCCGAAATATCTTCTTCCTGTCCATATGCAATAACCGAGAAGGCCGCCAATAAAACAAAAATAAACCTTTGGGACAATTTCATTTCCGCAAATCTCCCAATCGCCCCATAAAATTCAGCGAAAATACTTCATCGGGGAACTGCCGTTTCCTGACAGTCTGGTAAATCATGAACGAACGATACCCTTTGAATAACGGGCTGTACGTTTCGATTATGGAAGGGCGAATCAAACCGCCGCCGAATTTTTTATCAGCTTTAAACTCCAATGTCTTAATAAGCATGCCGCTGGCGGAGTATGCTTCAACTTTCCGCAGAATTTTTTTGTCTTTTGTAATCCACATCCTGAGCTTATTATATGCCACCGTTTTGTATTTCGCTTTCAAATCGAGGATATATTCTTCAGCTGTTCCATCGGCAAATTCGGCGTCATACTCTTCCGAATATTCCAATTGCATAATGTCTGCGTTGTTAAACACACCGCCTACTACGGATTGCAGGCTTGTAATACGGATAGGCTTATTTGCGCTCGGTATATACAGCCACATGTTTTCTCCCAGCCGTAATGTGGAACGCCCTTTTTCACTTGCCGGCAGAAGGTAAAGCATTGCAATCCTATCTTTTCCCTTTTTTACCGTATAAAATATAAATTCCTTTTTAGCGCCGTTTGGTTCTTCATTAATAATTTTCCGGGTTGCCTCATACGATTCCGGCATGAGATTTTCGTCTATTTCTTTAAGAAGTTTGTTGGCGTCCTGCGCTTTCGCGTCAAAAACAAGTAGAGCCGCAGCGAATAACAATGATATAATTTTCATAACCTTCTCACTTTTCATTCTCGCATTATTGTTATCATTACACATGCCCCAGAGCATCGACAGGCTCCATCTTAGATGCCTTGTAAGCAGGGTGAAATCCGGCAAACAGCGAAACGAACATAACTATAACGGCAATCCAAAAAACTTCGCCGGCCGGAATGCCTGGTGCTAAAGAAATATCCATTTGGCCGAAAGTGAAATCAATTCTGGTTAAATTCATAAGCGACAGTGTGCCTATTCCAATAACGATGCCTCCAAAAGTACTTAATAATCCGATCGCGAATCCTTCAATCAAGAAAAGGGATAGAATCCGGCTAGGAGGCGTACCGATTGCTGCGATAGTCCCGATTTCACTTATTCTTTCATAGACCGACATTGTCATAATATTGAGAATGCTGACTAAAACAATAGATATCAAAATAAATTTTACAACCAGAATTAAAAGATCAACTATTCGTGTGATGCTGGAAAAAGGAGAAAGTTGCTCCCAAGTATGCACTTCAATCGAAGATTCCGGCTGATCGGATTCCTTCATTAATTGTTCGAATACGCCGTTTAACCGGTCAAACTTTTGCAGGTGAACAGCAATTTCGACTATTTCCGGCTGATCCATACGTAAAAGTGTCTGGCCGTCCTGTATGTGTATATAACCGTCCTTTCCGGAAGGCCCGAAGACATTTTCCATAACCGCAGCAATACGCAGTGTTACAGCATTAACCGACCCATCCTTATTCGTAGCGACCAGGACAATTTCATCGCCAATTTTTAGTGAAAGCCCTTTCATAAGATTCTCAGGCACCAGTATTTCCCCCGGTTTAAGAAATTCATCTGGACTTGTGATTTGCCCTTTAATACGCTTTATTAATTCCGATACAGTGCGGTTTTCCATTTCAGGATATACTGCACTCAGACGGATATTGGATGTTTGAGCATAATTGCTGATCATCGCACCAAATTTGATACGGGGGCTGTACGACGCAACTTCCGGCATGCCGTTCAGCATTTTTTCAACATCTGCCAGTTCTGTTCCTGAAAGAGTAAGGTGAAGCGGCTGGTTGTCTATGGACTCGACATATCCCTTCCTGTGGATTTGCAGGTCGCCCATTGCCGTATTCGTCAATATGCCGATCATTTGCGATTTGAATGAAATCGCCAGCCCTCCGAATACCACAACAAGTACAACACCAAACGCAATCAATGATGAAGTAAGAATTGTCCGCCGCTTGTTTCGGAATAAATTACGGAATGCAATAATAATCAGGTTTCTCATTTTCATACTGCCTTTCTCTGTTCCGTGTTGACGATAGCGCCGTCTTCCAGCGTGTACAGGATTTCTGCTTCGCCGACAATCTTCGGATCATGCGTGGAAAAGATGAATGTTGTGCCGAATTCGTTCGTCATCTCGTGCATGATAGAAATAATTTTGAATGCAGATGTATGGTCAAGATTAGCAGTAGGTTCGTCTGCAAGAACAATTTGGGGGTTAGTTACCAATGCCCGGGCAACAGCAACACGCTGCTTTTGCCCTCCGGAAATCTTGTTTGGATATTTATCTTTTTGATCTGTCATACCTACCTTTTCCAGTAATCGCAACACTCGGCTGCGTCGTTCCTTAAGCGGAATCCGGCCGAGCATAAGAAGCGGGTACTCAACGTTCTCATACACTGTCAAGACAGGAATAAGATTAAAATTCTGAAACACGAATCCGATTGTCTTTGCACGAAAAACTGCCGACTCAGCGCGGTTCAACATCCCCACATCAATATTGTTTACAAACACCTTCCCATCGGTAGGCTTATCCAGGCATCCGATTATATTGAGAAGCGTTGTTTTTCCGCTGCCCGACGGACCGATGAACGACACAAATGTTTTCGTCTGAATTTCAAGATTGATACTTCTCAATGCCTGCACGGGAATTTCTCCCGTGTCGTAGACTTTCTCGATGTTTTCTAAATGGATTAAACTCATAAGCTTTCCTTCAATAATTCCGAAAAATGTAACTAACTTTTGTATTATATCATAATTAATCATGGAATTGTAATTCTAAACTTGGATTTCGATTTTTTTTATCTCCAAACATAAAAGGCCGGTTATTTACCGGCCTTTTTATTGATAGAAACTTGATCCCAGTTCGTCGCATTACCTGCTGTAAAGCGTCTCAAATGGAATAGGCATCGGCTGCGGTTGTTTCTGCCCGGGAGGTACATAGCGCACATCAAATCCTTTCCCTCCGCCCTTCTGAAAATATTCTACATGAATCGGATAAAATCCTTTTTTCAACGGCAGCATATAAGTGTGTGTATTACCCATGCCATGCAAACCGTCGTAAGTGAGTATCGGTTCATCATTAATACAAATTCTTGCACCGTCATCCGAATCCAATGTGAATATATAATATCCCTCTTTCCGTATCTCCAGAAAACCATCCATGACAATTCCGAAATTCAACTTATCGGGCATGTTTTCCAGGTTAAACGTCGAATCTACGTGTCCCGAATGCACCGGCGTAAGCCTGCTGAAATCAGGCAGTGTGTCCCATTCCCCCCTGAAGTATGAATAGTTTAATCCGCCCGGCCTTACTCCGCCCGGCTTTGAACGTGCTTTAAAAGCTTTTCCTTCTCTAAAATTACCGGTTGTTATTTCTTTATTTGCACCGCGTACGTTAAAAGACCTGGCTTTTAACTCAACTGGACCCGGGAGTGTTATTATTGAATCTGCTTTTGCCGACATTATGGATGGATCTGTACCGTCAATTGTATAACGTACTTGTGCGTTGCCAAAAACAAATACTCCAAACGGTTTTTCTTTTAGTGCGATTCCATTCATAGGATGAAAATTAACTCTGGAGATGCTGAATCCATCATAAAAGAATTTCAATCCGTCATATACGCCTTTCAGCCTTACTGAGTTATGTGTTTCATTCGGATAGAGAGCAATTTTCCAATGCAGGTCTTTCGGGGCCAGCTCTTTAAAAACGGAATCCATAATATCTATTCCCATATATTTATAAGTCGATTGAATACCGTCGATCCAGAACAATTTATTTTCTCCGGATATTTTAGGCAGTCTTTCTTTTGCATAGTTCAGTATAAAACCGTTGTTCCAGTGAAAAGCCGGATCAGAAGCCAGGTAAGCATTAAAAAGCCGGTGATCGGTTAAAAAAGTATACGCTACAAAAAGTCCGCCGTACGAATGCCCGAACAATGTACGGTCGCCGTTCGTTGAATATTTTTTTCCGATATAAGGAATGACTTCTTTCCTGAGAAAATCCAGAAATTTATCCGCGCCGTTTGCAGGCAGAAAGTCGCGGTCGCGCTGGTTAACTCCGTTATTATATGTATTGGGTAATCCGACAAATATTGCAGGAGGCAGGTAATTTTCCTGCTGAGCAAAACGATGGATAAAAGGTACAAGATTAATGTTCCATTCACCGTCAAGCAGATATATTACCTCATATTTTTCACCGGCTTTTTGTTCATACTTATCCGGCAATAAGATCTCCAAATAGCGTTTTTCCTGCAGAGCTTCTGAATACAAAGAATCCCTTACAACCGCTGACCCTTGCGCACCGCCTATGCTTGAGACAACAATTATTAAAATAATTATCCCACTTATTACCGGCATACCGACGATTTTCATTGTTTTTCCCTTTATATCAATTGGTTGGAATATTCTTCTTAAAAATTAAACCATTAATATTACGATAAATTGAACAATATTGTTACACTAACCCGGCAGAAATATCGAACAATACATTTTTCAGCCGGAGAATATTAGTTATATTTCATGTTTCGAATCAAAAACAGGAAATTCAAATGTGGTTTCTAAAATCGACTGAAGAAGTAATAAAAGAACTGGACGTAAATCCTTCAACCGGCCTTTCTGAAGAAGAAGCAAAGGCGAGGCTTGTAAAATACGGACCCAACAAGCTCCACGGCAAAAAGAAAAAGACAGTTTTCCAGCTGTTTATTGCACAGCTGAGGGATACTTTAATTTATGTATTATTCGCTGCAGTAATCATTACGCTTTTTATGTCGGAGTATATTGATGCCGTAATTATTCTGCTGGTAATTATTCTTAATGCTGTTCTTGGAGTTGCGCAGGAAGTAAAAGCCGGAAAGGCAATCGAAGCGCTTCAAAAATTGTCTTCTCCAAAAGCCCTTGTAAAGAGGAACGGCGGGATAAAGGAAATCAACTCAGAATACGTAGTGCCGGGTGATATTCTGATCCTTGATGCGGGAAGATTCATATCAGCCGACCTGCGCCTGATCGAATCGGTAAATCTGCAAATCGAGGAGTCGGCATTAACAGGTGAATCTGTCCCTTCAAATAAAAACGCCGGACTCGTGCTTACCGATCCGCAGACTCCTTTAGGCGATCGTGTTAATTCGGCTTTCATGTCGACACTGGTTACATACGGGCGGGGTGCCGGCATTGCCGTTGGGACCGGTATGAAGACT
Source organism: Bacteroidota bacterium (assembly GCA_016928255.1). GTDB lineage: Bacteria > Bacteroidota > Ignavibacteria > UBA10030 > UBA10030 > Fen-1298. Next base: position 11,905 of record JAFGLB010000029.1, on the reverse strand, counting down.
GAGGTTGGAAAGATCGCAGATGTAATCGACATGGAAGAACCGCCGACGCCTCTTGAAATCAGGCTGGACGAGCTGGGGAAATCACTGGGTAAACTGGCTATAACAATCTGCGTTGCATTTTTTGTCGTGGCCCTGCTTCAGGGCAGAGATTTAATCGAAATGTTTTTAACTGCGGTTTCTCTTGCCGTAGCATCGATTCCGGAAGGACTTGCAGCCATAGTCGCCGTCGTTTTATCCATCGGTGTTACCGGTATGTCAAAAAGAAATGCAATTATAAAAAGACTGCCTGCTGTTGAAACGCTGGGATGCGTTAATATAGTATGTTCCGATAAAACCGGTACACTCACTCAAAATAAAATGACAGTGACAAGGTATTTTAATTTAAATGAAGATCATGTTTCTGTCGAACCAGAAAAGGAATATCCCGGGGGAGAAGATGCAAAAATGCTTGCAAAAGCGATGATACTTTGCTCGGATGCAACTTACGAACATGGCATAGGAACCGGCGATCCGACAGAAATCGCACTGCTGGTTTTCGGCGACAACCTGGATGTCGACCGTAAAAAATTAAAAGAGAGAAGTGAACGTGTGGGCGAGCTGTCTTTTGAATCCGACAGGAAATTGATGTCTACGCTGATAGAAGAAAACGGGAAGTTCAATGTTTATACAAAAGGAGCTATCGACAACCTGTTGAATATTACCACGCATGTTCTGGAAGGCGGAAAGGCAGTGCCGATTACCGATGAACACAAAAAACGCTACACGGACGCTACTGAAACAATGTCCGCCCAGGCGCTTCGCACTCTTGCTGCAGCATATAAGCCTATAGATTCAATCATCGAACCTTCTGAGATGGAAAAGGATCTGATTCTTATCGGGCTCGTAGGCATGATCGATCCGCCAAGAGACGAGGTGAAGCTTTCCATTCAAAAAGCAAAAAGTGCGGGTATCACGACTATAATGATAACAGGCGATCATAAGAATACCGCTTATGCAATCGCGCACGAGCTCTATATAGCAGAAAGTATAAATCAGGCCATTACAGGCCAGGAAATCGATAAATATCCGGATGAAGAATTCACAAAAAACATAAGTAATTTCCGTGTTTTTGCGCGTGTTTCGCCTCAGCATAAGGTAAAAATTGTCAAAGCTTTTAAATCGCATGGAAACATCGTATCGATGACAGGAGACGGTGTGAATGATGCACCTTCGCTGAACACCGCCGATATAGGCGTTGCGATGGGAATTACGGGGACAGACGTAGCAAAAGGCGCCTCTGATATGATACTGACTGACGATAATTTTGCCACGATAATTTCAGCAATCGAACAGGGAAGGAATATTTATAACAACATAAAAAAATCTGTTCTCTTCCTTTTGACCAGTAATTTGGGAGAAGTAATATCGATGTTTTTCTCTATTCTGATAGGATTGCCTGCGCCGTTGATTGCCACACAGCTTCTCTGGATCAATTTAATAACCGATTCTCTTCCGGCCGTAGCGCTGGGCATGGATCCCGGCGATCCGGATGTCATGAAAGAAAAACCGCGGAATCCAAATGAAAGCTTCTTTGCAAATAACGCCGGTATACGGGTTTTATCGGGCGGAATACTTATCGGTGCGCTTACTATATTTGCTTTCTGGTACGGCTTTTACGAACATGGATACAACCCGTTCGATAATTCGGTGCCCGAAAATATTTTAAGTTATGCAAGAACGATGGCGTTCATGACAATAATATCATGCCAGCTTTTTTATTCATTGGCTTTCAGAAACAGAACAAAATCAATTTTCCAGATAGGAATGTTATCCAACAAGTATTTGATAGGCGCAATAATTCTAGGCCTGCTGCTGCAGCTGATGGTAATTGGAATCCCGGCAATGCAGGATGCATTCAAACTGCAAATGCTTGATTTTTACGGATGGATATTTGTTGTTTTGCTGGGATTAATGCCGCTTATGCTTAATGAGATTGGAAAAATTTTGACACGCTTCCGGGAAAGAAGATTGACTGCATAATAAAATAACAGATAGAAAAAAGGAAATTGTTTCATTCTGTCGTAAAATTCCAGAGCGGACCCCTGAGCGTATCCGTATCCGTAACTTCATCAATACGCCAGTAATATTTTGTTTTTGACTCCAATTTGCCTGCTTTAAAAAAATTATCCCTCTGGTTCTTTATAAACTCAGGTTTATTAGTCCTGCCGAAGTAAATATTATGTGTTATCGCATTACGTGCGGGAGTCCATTTTAATTCTGCTTTATCCGGATTGATATTATAAGATCCGTTTCTGGGTCTTGGCAGGAAAACAAAAGGCAAAACTGCCGGCATTGTTACTTCGGGGTCCCAGGTATTTCTGAACGTCCATTTTGCCGTTATTTCATTTGCTTTGGGAGATCCTTCGGCGGTTTTTAAATTAACAGATAAGTCCATAGAATAAAGCAGCTTATCGCAATCCGCCGGATCAAGATTGTTTTTATGGACATATCTTTTATTAATATTTCTGAATAACAAATCGAAATTACGATTATAAAAAATTATCTTTTTATTCTTGCGGAGCCGCCGTTCATCACATATTTAATTTCTTCAAGAGTTATCATGCTCGTATCACCGCGCGTGCTTTGAAGAAGTGCGCCGTGCGCAGTGCCCATTTCAACGCACTCCTGCGGTTTCATGCCGTTCGAGAACCCGTATATCAGGCCGCTGAGAAACCCGTCGCCGCCTCCGACACGATCTTCTACTTCAAGATTAGTATATTTTTTCGACTCATAAAATGTGCCGTCGTAATACATGATAGCCGACCAGTTGTTCAATAGGCCGCTTGTCACTTCTCGTAATGTGGTACCTACAATCCGTAAATGCGGATATTCAGCTATTATGCTTGTTACCATTTCTTTATACGCCTCGACAGGCAGGCTTTTATAGTTTTCATCAATTCCGCGTATCTCGCATCCAAGTGATTTTTTGAAATCTTCTTCATTACCTATCAGGACATCTATATATGGTATTAGATTTTTCGTTGCTTCAAAGGATTTAGCGGCAGGCCAAAGCTTTGTCCTGTAATTAAGATCGTAGCTTACTATCGTTCCTGCTTCATGAGCCGCTTTCATCGCTTCTTTCACCACTTCCGTGCAGCTGTCGCTCAGAGCTGTAAAAATTCCTCCTGTATGGAACCACCTTACTTTTCTTTTATTGAATATCCGTTTCCAATCAATTTCGCCCGGCTTTATATGAGAAACAGCCGTATTGCCCCGGTCATATATCGTTGTACTGGCACGTACACCTATTCCCACTTCAGTAAAGTTGATTCCGACTCTATCTGAAATGCCGACTCCATCATACGGCACCCAGATTAATTCACTTAAATCCATACCGCTTCCCTGCGCATGATTGCGTATAAAATGGCCGATAGGATTATCGACAAGCCGGGATACCCATCCTGCCCGCATTCCATACCGCGAAAGCGCATATGCAACATTATACTCGCCGCCGCCGGCATACGCTTCGAACACATGAGTCAATTCGATGCGCTGGTGGCCGGGAGGACTCAATCTGAGCATGCATTCTCCAAGTGTCAGAATATCCAGTTCACATTCTGATACAGGCTTGATTTTCAACATTATTTTTTTTAATCCCTTCCTAAATTATTCTTCTTTTTCTTACTCTTACTGATAAATTCAATTAAATACTCCGGATCAACCCGCTCATTGTATTTCGATTTGCTCAAGTTTCGGTGCCAGCTTTATAAAGATAAGATATGCGATTACATACATCGATCCGCAGATAATGAAAAGCACCAGATAACTGCCGGTTAATTCAAGAATAAAGCCTGCTAAAGTCGCAATCAGCATTCCTCCGATCGCTCCTGCCATTCCTCCGAAACCGACGATAGATCCGATTGCCTTTCTCGGGAACATATCCGAAGTAGTGGTAAATAGATTTGCAGACCACCCCTGGTGAGCTGCCGTAGCAAGACTAAGCAATGCTACAGCTATCCATACTTCGGATGCTTGTGATGCGAAAACAATCGGTATGACACAAATTGCGCAGATAAGCATTGCCGTCTTACGGCCTTTATTAACACTCCAGCCTCTTTTGATAAAGAATGACGATAACCAGCCTCCCCCGACACTGCCTACGTCTGCCATCAAGTAAATAACAATTAGCGGCAGCCCGATTTTATCCAATGTTAAGCCGTAACTCTTGTTGAGGTACTTTGGAACCCAGTAAAGATAGAACCACCATATTGGATCTGTCATAAATTTTGCGACTGCAAAAGCCCAAACCTGCTTATGCTTCATCAATTTTATCCAGGGAATTTTTTCCTGAGGATCGGGAGGATCAGTTTGAATATAAGCAAGTTCCTCGCGTCTAAGCTGTTTGTGCTGCTCGGGTTTTTCATAAAGCAGCACCCAGAAAACAATCCAAATAAATCCTATGGCACCGGTTGTAATAAACGCCCATTGCCATCCGTAGACAATAGTTATCCAGGGTACGACTAACGGTGCAGCCACGGCCCCTACATTAGAACCCGCATTAAATATTCCGGTTGCTAAAGCCCTTTCTTTTTTAGGGAACCATTCCGCAACGGTTTTAATAGCAGCGGGAAAATTGCCCGATTCACCCAATCCTAAAGAGAATCTTGCAATGGCAAATCCAATTACCGAAGTGGCCATTGAATGCGCCATAGCTGCCAGGCTCCATAATGCCATAGCAACGGAATAACCGATTTTAGTTCCCAGTTTGTCCATCAGCCTGCCGACAAGCACCATACCGATTGCATATGCAAATTGAAACGCAGTCACAATATATCCATAGTCAATCTCGCTCCATCCTATTTCGGTTTGAAGAACAGGTGCAAGGATTCCCAGCACCTGCCTGTCGATATAATTTATGGTTGTCGCAAAAAACAATAATGCACAAATTGTCCATCTTTTATTCCCGATTTTTTCTTTCAAATTAGTCATCCTGGGACCCTTTATTGCTGATTTGATATTTATATTTTTACTTTTTTATTGTGATTTTTAACGGTGATTTCAAACGTTTAGCAAATTCATTCAAGTATTTATTCCAATCCTCAATTGTATTAAAGTCGCCGCTGCGCGTCCAACCGGCACCGGAATAATAAGTCACTGGAACGTTGGTTTTTATATTTCCAAGCAAAAGAATATGAACGCTGTCTTCCATTGTTTTATTAAATACTCTTTCGGCCGAAACAGCGCCTGTTCCCAGCGAACCGTTTATTTCTTTTCCGTCGGTAAGTCCCCACAAACTGATCCAGTTATTCTTTTTATCAGAATATCCCGTGACTCCCTTGCGTTTAACAAGACCTGCCGTAAAATGTACAGGAATACTTTTGGAATCTGATTTATAAATAACATCAATTTTACTGAGATTACTGCCCGCATCAAGAGTGATTCGTTTGACTTCTGATATTTCGATATTATTAATTTTTACAGGCTTATATTTTACCTCAAATATCGCCCGAAGCGGGCCTTTTGTTATAATTTTATGATCTGTAAAAACACCCGGCTGGTATAGAGTATCGTCTTTATACAGAGCACAGCTTCCTGCACCGAGAGTTTTTCCTACGCTGAAAAAATCGGCTCCTTCACCATGATCCTCATGATAAGAAACTCTTATGCTGTCCGGAGCTTCGTCCCCTTTATACCATTTTTCTATTATCGGATAACGAACACGCTTTGTCCATACATCTATCCCATTGCTAACATCTTTTGCGAAAGGAGGACCGTATATTCTGAAAGCGATCCTGTCATTTTCCCATGCAACATCTTCACGCGGGATCATAAGTTGAGCGAACGTTACATATTGTGACATGGTTCTTTTTTGATTGCCGGCTTTAACGGCAAATATTTTGGTTTCCTTTGCTTTAAGACCGGAGCTAAAAATCAACTCTTCAGGAATACCATCCTGATCCTCATCGATCCATTGAGTAATAAGCGTATCCGAAGTCTGTAAATCTTGAACCAAAATATTTTCATAAACATCCGTGTTAAAATGTTTCTGTAACTTATCCCATTTAAGGGAGATTATTTCATTTTGACGATCGAGATTCAATTCGTTTTTGACATGAACAACAACACTTTCAGCGCATGAATCAGCAGAAACCGGTACAAGTAATAATGAAAGAGCAATAATAACAAAGAAGAATACGCTGATGACTTTATCCATTTAATTTCCCTGTATAATTTTACCTGAGTTCATCAACTGCAACGCCGTCCATATCGTCGAATGCCTGATTCTCGCCGCCCATCGCCCAAATAAAGCTATAATTGCGCGTCCCGACTCCGGAATGGATCGACCAGCTCGGATTCAATACTGCTTGTTCATTATGCATTATTATATGCCGTGTCTCATCAGGCTGACCCATTATATGCACAACCAGCGCCTCAGGCGGAATATTAAAATACATATACACCTCAGAGCGCCTTTGGTGCGTATGGGACGGCATGGTATTCCAGACGCTTCCTTCCTCCAATTCAGTCAGTCCCATTACAAGCTGACAGCTTTGTGCTTTTCCAGGCAGAATGAGTTTGTTTATTATGCGTTTATTGGCATCAAGCTGACTTCCCAATTTGGATTGTAGTGCTTGAGAAAACGGTATCAGAGAGGTCGGGAATTCTTTATGCGCAGGATAACTGACAAAATAAAACTTAGCCGGTTGAGTGCTTTTGGCGCTTTTGAACAGGATATTTTTAACTCCCCGCCCAATATATATAGCATCTTTGTGCTGGAGGTTATAGTTCTTCCCATCGGCATCTATTATTCCTTCGCCGCCAATATTGATTATACCGATTTCACGCCTTTCGGTAAAATAGTCTGCAGCCATTTCTTTTTTCTCAGCTGTAAGCTGTAATTCATTATTTACAGGCACAGCAGAACCGGTAATCGAGCGATCGATATCGGAATATATCATTGGCACTTTATCCGGCTGAAAAAGCGTGTCAATAAGATACGACTTCCTCAAGTCCCCGGTCGTCATTATTTTAAATCCTTTTGGATCGGCAGAATATCTTACATCCATATTATTTTACCTTTCGCATATCTGCAAATTTTCTATGTTTTCTTATGCCTGAACAAGACGAAGTTTGAACCTGTCAATTTCCAGATTCATATCCACTACAGCGGGTATACCGCCTGCAATATGTGATTTATCGGTTTTGGCCAGAATTCTTTTTCTTTCAAAGAATGCAACAGCGCGATCAATAAAATTTGTACTGAGCACGATGTATTCACCCGAATAGGATTGATGCAGTTCATCTGTGTTTGTCTTACTGAACAATGAATCTTCGGTTCCAATTATAGGAAATTGAATAATCTTTTCCAGCTGCCCCAAAGCCTTGCGGGCATCGGCAGCACTATTCGCATTTAGACTTATGGATTTAAGTTTAAATCCCAATATTGCTTCGATTGCTTTGCGGGTGACGGATGATATTTTCCCAAAATCATTTGTTTTCAGCATCTCGGGGGGAACAATCCAACTTCCCGCACATGCAAGCACTCTCGGAAAATTCAGGTAAGAGAGCATATTCGATTGATCAATCCCTCCGGTAGGCACAAATTTTAAGCTTCTGAAGGGTGCTGCAACGGCCTTTAAATATTTTAATCCGCCGGCCGCCTCTGCAGGAAAAATTTTCACCACTTCAAGACCATGCGCAACTGCCTTCTGCATTTCGGTAGGCGTTAGAACTCCCGGAATAACCGGTATTGATTTGCTAAGGCAATACTCCACCGTTTCAGGATCAAAACCCGGCGTTACAATAAATCGTGCACCGGCTTCTGCTGCTGTCCGGGCATCGTTGACTGAAAGCACGGTTCCTGCTCCCACAATCATCTCCGGGAAGTTTTTTGCTATCTGATTTATAATGCTTGCAGCCGCTTTCGTACGCAGTGTGACTTCAATTACAGATAAACCGTTTTCGCCCATAATCCGGGCAAACGGTTCGGCTTTTGCTTCATCATCAATAGTTGCTATCGGCAATATTCCCTGCAAACCGATATATTCCAATGTCTTATCCATAGATTTACGATTTAAGTATTAATTTTATCTGGCCATCCATCCGCCGTCAACTACCAGCACATGGCCGTTAACATAATCGGAAGCACGGGATGCCAGAAAAACTGCCGCGCCTTTTAAATCTTCCGGAGTTCCCCAGCGGCTTGCAGGAATACGATCAAGTATGGATTTTGAACGAACGGGATCTTCCCTGAGTGCTTTGGTATTATTTGTTGCCATGTAACCAGGTGCAATTGCATTAACATTAATTCCATGCGGCGCCCACTCGTTGGCCAATGCCTTGGTAACCTGCGCTGCAGCACCTTTACTTGCCGAATATGAAGGCACTATAATTCCGCCCTGAAAAGCAAGAAGCGAGGCAATATTAATAATCTTGCCCTGCTTTCTTTTCATCATATCGCGTGCCGCTGCCTGGCAAAAAAAGAAGACGGTCTTGGAATTTATCGCCATTACTTCATCCCAGTCTTGTTCAGAAAAATCAATGGCCGGCATGCGCCTGATAATTCCCGCGTTGTTTACTAGAATATCCACTTTGCCAAATACGCGGATAGTATCGTCTATAATAGACTGGATTGGTTTTATTGATATCAAATCTGCAACAATCGTGATTGCCTTCCGTCCCAATGCCCGTACTTCACCGGCCGTCTCGTCGCTTGATACATAATCAACTAGAACGGTATCTGCTCCGGCTTCTGCCAGACCAAGAGCCATACCTTTACCCAGGCCGGTGCTCGTTCCGGTTACAATAGCTGTCTTTCCTGTAAGGTTAAACAAACTCATAAGCTCACTTTCTTGTTAAGTATTTAATTTTGCACAGTTAATAACCATGTAGCTTAATAGATTTACGATTATTAAATTTTATTGAATTCGGTAACAAATCCATTTTATTAATAACTACTAGTGCCGTTTCCAATAAGTAATATTGCATTTTAATTAATGTGACCATAAAAAGGAAACGAGCAATAATACCTTTTTTGATAAACCTTTCTTATAAAATAAAAGATTTATTTTTGGATGTGGCACTAGGATGTAATAACTATTCTTCAATAAGCAGCCGAGTGCTTAAAACAACTATTCGGATTTTTTTTCTTCAACATCTGCTCAGAGTGCTGTTCGGCAATTTCAAGATGCCGTATCATCGCAGCACGCGCACCTTCTGCATCCTTTTTCAGGATTGCCACAAGAATTTTTTCATGCCATTCCATTGCCGATCTCTTGGCATCGGCCACGGTAGCATAAACTGAAGACTTAATCCGCGGTATGAGCCTGTGTATGGGCTCAAGGATTAACGGGATCAACGAATTTTCCGATGCTTTGGCTATATCCAAATGGAACTGCATGTCAAGACGAGAAAGTTCTTCATAATCTCCCGTACTGTGCACCAACTCGTAATGATCAGCCTGCAATTTTTCGGCATCTTCCTTTGTATGATGAAGTGCCGCAGAAGCCGCTATGGGCGGTTCAATTATTTGCCGGGCATGAACAACATCGAGCACGTAATCGCGCTTATGCTGCATTTCCAAATACCTGTGAATAGGATCTGTCACAGTTTCTGCAGAGATGCTCTGAACATATATTCCTTTGCCCTTAATTATAGAGATAAGTCCCCTGCCGCTTAATGTACAAAGTGCCTCCCGTATTGCAGTCCTGCTTACACCAAATTGTTGGCAAAGTGCCTGCTCGGATGGTAGTTTCGCTCCGGGCAGTAATACTTTAGTTCGAATAGCCTCCTCGATTTGAGACACCACAATATTACTTAAAAGGCTTCGTTTTCCGACTGATATGAAGATTTTTTTGGTTGTCATATGTATGATGTATTACATCATAAATGTGTAACTTTTTACTTCTTTTGTCAAGAGAAATCTTTACAAAATTTCAAAAAAATTTGGAGGCAGTATTCTATAAAACAGCCGATTGCCTGTGTGTGGATTTATACAAAAAGGCCTTTGCGTAAAGTCATCTGTTGATGGAAGCTATTGGACATGTTGATGTAAAAAACTTATATTCTAAAAAATATTCATTATTAATCACAGGGAATCCCGATGAAGAAAAACTTATTATTTGCCGTCCTATTCTCTTTCATATTTATTTCCTTTTCTTGTTCTATAAGTGATCTGGAAAAAGCTCTTTTGATGACGGGTACCGGAACAGGTCTGACTGAACAGGACGCTGCCAGCGGTATTAGAGAAGCTCTCATTCAGGGAACATCAAAGGGAGTTGTATCATTGTCAAAATTAGACGGCTATTTCGGCAATCCACAGATTAAGATTCCTTTCCCGCCTGAAGCAAAAGCAATTGAACAAAACCTCAGGTCTATCGGACTGGATAAACAGGTTAACCAGGTTGTTCTCAGCCTGAACCGTGCCGCTGAAAATGCAGCCCAGGAAGCCAAACCCATTTTCGTAGCAGCTATCAAAAAAATGACGATCGCCGATGCGGTAAATATTGTCAGGGGAAATAATGACGCCGCCACTCGCTACCTCGAAAGGAATACTACGAACGAGTTAAGTTCAAAATTCCAGCCGGTGATAAAGTCCTCACTCGATAAAGTCAATGCTACAAAATATTGGAGCGATATAATTAATACCTATAATACCATTCCTCTCGTCGAAAAGGTTAATCCTAACCTGACACAATATGTCACCGACAAAGCTCTGAACGGCCTTTTTACGATGATAGCAAAAGAAGAGCTTGCGATCCGGAAAGATCCTGTAGCGCGTACCTCTGAGATTTTGAAAAAGGTATTCGGCGGCAGTTAATAATTGAATTTATTTTAGTCCCAGCTCTTTACACATCCTGTAAAAGTTTGAAGGTGCAATGCCCAGCTTCTCCGCAGCGTTTGTATCCGAGCTGGAAATACTTCGCACATATTTAAAGTACTTAAGACGAAAAGCCTTTTCCATTTCACGGAGCGTCAGAACATTTCCCATATTCAATTCATCAAACGACGGTTCTTTCGAAAGTACCGTATCTTTGAGCACCATAGGATTGCTGATTTCCTTCACTCCAATATAGCCTGTATTATTTAAGATAAGCCTTTGAACTACATTTCTTAGTTCGCGTACATTTCCGGGCCATTTATAATTCATCAATATTTCTTTTGCTTTCGGATCTATTTCCGGAATGCTTATCCCCATATCATTGCTGAAATATTCGAGGAAGTGGTTAAATAGTAGTATAATGTCTTCACCTCTCTGCCGAAGCGGTACAATGTCAATCGGAATTACATTAAGCCTGTAATACAAATCTTCCCGAAAATGTCCTTCACTGACTTCAAGTGCGAGATTTTTATTCGTCGATGCAATTATTCGGACATTTACCGATATCCTTCCGTCTTCGCCGATTTTTTCTATTTCACCGTCCTGAATCACCCGTAATAATTTGACCTGTGTGGAAAGTGGAAGCTCCAGAACTTCATCTAAAAAAATCGTCCCGTGATTGGCAATTTCGAACAATCCAGGTTTATTGCTGTTTTTTCCAGAAAGCGCCTCTTTCTTGTATCCAAACAGTTCACTTTCCACCAAGTCAGGCGAAATATTTCCGCAATTGATCGGAATAAATTTTTCGTACCTGTTCCTGCTTTTTAGGTGTATATTCCATGCCACCAATTCCTTTCCCGTGCCTGAACCTCCGGTAATTAGAACGTTCGCATCGCTCTTTGCGTACTTTTCGATTGTCTCGCGCAATTGTACAATCGGTTTCGATTCACCGATGATTTTTTTTGATTCCAATTGTTCTTCAATACTCTGCATAAGCCTCTTGTCGGCATTCAATTTCTGCTTTTCGAGCCGCTTTTTTTCGTATGCATTGACTATGCTCAATATAAAATCAGTCGGCTGATATATATAATCTTCAATGTTTCCGGG
>JAFGLB010000028.1 GCA_016928255.1 Bacteroidota bacterium | reverse complement strand
TCCCGCCAAACGGCGGGATTCTGAAAATTGCATCTGCTCGTATAATGCACTCGCAGGCAATTTTCGAACTACGGGCGCGTCGATGTTATTAAAATTTTTAAGTCCCGCAAATAACAAACGCCAAGCGAAACGATGCTTCCGATCTTTTATCACTCGGCATGTTAATACTTATTTGAAAGCGTGTTTCATTGTGCTAAATATAAAATACAAAACAATAAGAGAGAAAACAAGATTAAGGTTCAATAGTCTAGCGGAGAGAAACTATACTATCTAATTTTCCCACTGTTTTATGCATTTCGCTAGGAAGTAAATGCGCATAGATCTTGGTCGTTTTTATATCAGAATGGCCAAGGAGTTTTTGGATTTCATAGATACTTGCCCCCTTTTGTGACAACCAGCTGGCAACAGTATGCCCGAGAGAATTAAAATGAAGCCGCTGATCTTTACAATGGGATACACCTCATTACATCACAAAATGGCTCGCTATATTCCTACAAAATGTTTTTATAAAAGTTCAAGTTTCAACACAACCTTTCTTCATCGTTATGGGTCTAACATATAAATAACGCATATATGAAATGTCTCATCAAAAGAATTAAAATGAAAACTAACTTTTATATTTTTGTTTACATAATTATTGCCCTATTGACATTAGAATACAATGCAAATAGTCAAATAAATAACAATGACTACATAATTAAAAAAAAGAATGGGAATATTATTTTAGCTTATAAAGCTTTTGAGGATTTTCTGGAATCCGATAGAAGCTGGAGCAGTTATAAATCAATATTATTAGATGCTTATCCTTCGGTGCGGAAAGTGCATAACCGCCAGATTGAATGGGGTTCAATTGATACCATAAGATTTCCAGATGAAATTAAATATTACAAAAAAGAGGATTTCAAGAAATTTATAGCCCGATACGACTTGAACAAAATCATATATCTCTATGATTCTGTTATCGCAAGATCGCGTAGCATTTTATCTCCAGTAAATTTTAAACAAGTTGATTTATGCTTTTTTCTGCCGTACGGAAGCTGCTTTGTAATACCAGAAGATACAGTAAATACTATATTTATCTCAATGCGCATTAATCCGAATGATGCTGAAAAAATTTTGGCGCATGAATATGCTCATATATTGCATATTGACAGGCGGCCCAAAGAGCCGCTTTCTTTGAAAAGAGAAATAGTATCTGAAGGAATGGCTGTTTTTCTTACAAACCGGATAATTAAAAATATCGAAGTTTCAAATTCCGTGCCTTTTATGTCAAAAAATTCATTTGAATGGTGTTTGAACAATGAAAAGTTGATTAAGGATTCCATTAAACTGGAACTTAACGATACAACCATGCGATTATTTAAAAGATATATTTCTGATGGAGATTTTGCAGAACCGCCGTTAGGTTTCGTTCAAAAAACAGGATATTTTATCGGATATCGTATAATCGAAAAATGTTTTATTAAAGGTATGCCAATCGAAGATATTTGTTCACTGGATTCTGAAGCAGTTATAAAGAAAAGTGGATACTTTGAATAAAAATAATAAGCTATAAGATTTTTTTAATGCATTAAATTTCCGTCGGACAGATAGTTCACAAAACAAATAATCAAATCTTTTTATCCGGGAGCTTAACTCTGCGTAGGTTATAGTATTTTCAGCTGCCATCTTTTCAGCTTTAACTTTATAATAATGCCATTATTCGGTAATATTGAAAAAAATCCTAAAAATCAGCAGGATTACCTGAGCAATATCATCTTCTTTGTTTCAGAATAATTACCGGCATTGAGTTTATAAAAATATACGCCGCTTCCAACCTGCCGGCCAGCCGAGTTTTTCCCGTCCCATTCAACCGTATGATCACCCGCATTTTTCACACCGCTTACCAGAACAGCTGTTTCTCTTGTGAGAAGCTTTCGGCTACCGACGTGGTCTAAACGGCGTTTCGACCTGCATTTTGTACAGCCTCATGTTTGCAAATATAACTAAAATAAAAATACATAACTCCGTCAGGAGTTCAACGATTGAATAATTTGGTGAATATTTACGAATTTTCTATAAAAAAGATCTCACTTTATTCAAAACCATTTCAGGTTTAATAGCCAGCATGCATTCAAACGTTTTAATCGGACATTTATCTCCGCCGTGGATTGAACACGGCCGGCATTTCAATCCTTTAGTTTCTATTACTATATCATTTTTACCGCGTGGTGCAAATCCGAATTCAGGTACGGTTGCTCCGAAAATCGCGACGACAGGCGTCCCTACCGCAACAGCGATGTGCATCGGCGCACTGTCATTAGAGACCAAAACCCTGCTTCGCCTGATCAATTCAGCCGACTGTAATAAGGATAATTTTCCAGCCGTGTTAAAAATGTTTTTTTCTTTCGTGCCTGATGCTATCTTATCACATAGATCGACATCCTCTTTTCCTCCAATAAGCATTATTGCAGAACATTCCGGCGACAGCAACTTACAGAGTTCGATAAATCTTTCCATGGGCCAGCGTTTTGTATTCCATATTGTGCCGGGAGCAATACTTATAATTTTTTTATCCCGATCCAGGCTGTAACTATCCATCAGCGAATCAATGACTACTACATCATTTTCAGAAGGATAAAGTCTGGGCAGTTCATTATCGTAAACCTGAATTGATAACGGATCGAGCAGGGACAGATTCCGTTCAATTTCATGTATTGCCGGATTATATTTTACTGCTTTTGTCAGTAAAAAACGACCCGTACTCCTGTTAAATCCAATGCAGACACGAGGCTTGAGAATCCTGCCAAGAAATGCGCTCCGCAGTGAACGGTGCGGGATCACTATTAATTCATAGCTTTTATCGCGCAGCCTGTTCCGCAAACGGAACAATCCTTTAAATCCCTTATCTTTTCCTCTCTTATCGTACGCGATAATTTCCGATATAGCGGGATGATTGGCAAATATCTCTGCAGTTCTCGGGACAACAACTACATCTATCTTCGAATTCGGATAATTTTTTTTCAATACCTGTATAAGAGGCAAAGTAAGAATTGCATCGCCGATAAATGCTGTTTGTATAATAAGGATATTATTAAACATATCTTTCACAATTCCGTCTCCGCCTGCTCCGGGGAATGCTTCCATCGTTTATGCATCCACATCCACTGTTCAGGTTTTTGCCTGATGATTTCCTCCGTCATCTGCACCTGGCGGCGGGTCAATTCATATACATTTTCATTCGTTGGAGCGCCGAGATCTTCAGTTTCCACCTGTATGAAGCGCATTCTATATGTGCCGTCGTCCTGCCTGACTGTGCACCCCAGAATGATAGGCGCTCCGGTTCTTAGTGCAAATATCGCCGGTCCTTGAAAAGTAGGCACTTTACGCCCGAAGAAATTTACCATAACACTTTCTTTCGGTGCCGATTGATCGGCTGCCAGCGCTACAATTCCGCCTTGCTGAAGGGTTTTTAAAACTTCTCTTACTCCGATGCCCATGGGCACGATTTTTAATCCGAATAATTCCCGCAGGCGTGTCAATTTCCGGTCAACCAATAAATTCGACTGTGTCTTAGCTATTGTGCATACAGGTGTATCTGCATAAACAGTATATGCCTGAGTCGCAAGCTCCCAGCTCCCGTAATGGGCGGTCAGAATAATGACTCCCTTTCCTTTTTCATGCAGCTGCTTAAACAGTTCGAGATTCTCTATCTGCACTTCTCTTTTTATTCTGTCTTTTGAAAAATTCGGATACCAGAGCAGTTCAAGAAACGACACAGCGACGCTCTGAAATGACTTCAGGGCAATTTGCCGTCTCTCCGATTCCTCCATATCCGGAAAAGCATATTTCAGGTTCTGAAGCGCAACGTTCCGCCTTGATTTCAGTAATTTATAGGCAGGCCTGGCAAGCGCAGATGCGGTTTTTCTTACAAGAGATAAAGGTAATATCCGAATAAATAAAGATACCGCTTGAAAAAAAATGTATTCAAAAAAATGCCCGGTTTTATGAGTCATTTACTCGCCCATTATCTTCACTATAACACGCTTTTTGCGCTGGCCGTCAAATTCAGCGTAATAAATTTGCTGCCAGGGACCGAAATCCAGCCTGCCGTCAGTAACCGGGACAATCACTTCATGATGTATGATTAGACTTTTCAAGTGCGCATCGCCGTTTGTCTCTCCCGCACGGTGATGCCTGTAATCAGGATCGTAAGGTGCAAGTCTTTCCAGCCATTCATCGATATCCTGTATCAAACCCTGTTCGGCATCGTTGATATATACTCCGGCTGTAATATGCATTGCAGAAACCAGGATCATTCCTTCTTTGATTCCGCTCTTTTCAAGAATTCGCTCCACTTCCGAAGTTATATTTATATATTCCCGGTGTTTTTTTGTATTGAAATACAAATAGCTGGTATAGAACTTCATATTGCAGTCCTTTCAGAACATGGAGCCAGCAGTGCAAAGCTCCCTGACGGTAGTATAATTGTTAATATTGAATCCTGCATTTGAAAATATTCATCTGAAAGCTGATTTTTCCATGCAGGCGCAGAACCTGCAGGCATTTTCAGATTAATTGTTTTTCCTTCATTATTAAAGTTAATTACCGAAATAACGGAATCCCCGGCTGAAAAGCGAAGGAACGAGAATACAGATTTAATTTCTGAATTTTGTACAGGCATGTAAGAGCCGTCTATAAGTGCTTCATGCTTTTTTCGGAGTGCAGCAAGCAGTTCATACAGCTTTGTCAATTCATTTCTGCCGGACTGGTTGATTTTAACTTTTTCAAAGGAACAGTTATATTCTGCACCTGTTTCTTCGCCGTTATAAAGATACAGCACTCCCGGTATCGTGAATTTGAGAACGGCAAGAATCTTTACCGTTTCGGAATCGAAGTTACCTTTTAAATAACTGCTTCCGTCTGCACTGCATAGTCCATCGAAACGCTGATGCAGAGAACCGCGGGGATAACAAATAAATTCATTTTTAAGCAAGTCGTCAAGAATGGAAGCAGGCAAGTTTCGGTTATTTATGGAATTGAGTGTTTCGAATACATTCCATGAAGAAGTCAGATCGAATGCTCTGCTGTATTCCGGTTTTGCCGGCCCTGAAATCATCATTACGGACTTCATCTTATCCAATTCTTTCCGTGCGAGATTCCAAAACTCAACCGGAACCGATCCGGCTGCGGGAATATTGTATCCGTCGATGTCAAATTCTTTTATCCAGTATTTCATCACGGCGATCATATATTTTTTCGGCTCGTGCTGGTTCAGATCCATTTGTGCTGCATCCGGCAAATCGATTTCCGGCGAGACAATTGCTCCTTCTTCATCATGTACAAACCAGTCCGGATACTCCATCAAGACCTGGCTGTCCCATGCAGCATATCCCGGCGCGAAATGTAAAACTATTTTCATACTATCCCGGTGAATTGCATCAACCAGAGAATGGAAGTCCCCGGCTGTGCCAAACTCCGGATTGATTCCATAATAATCCTGCACAGCGTATGGATTGCCCAAACTTCCTCTCCTATTCAGTTCACCGACTGGGTGTATAGGTAAAAGCGAAATAACATTTACTCCGATATTTTTTAATTCATGGATTCTTTTTCCCAGGCCGATAAAGCCGCCTTCTTCGGAGAATGAATGAAGATTGACTTCATATATTACTGCATTTCTTATCCAGTCGGCAGTCGGATATGCTTTTTCAGATGAATCGTTTCTTTTGCCGCATCCTGCAAACAGGCCGGGGAATATAAAAACAAAGAAAACAAAGGCCATTGTTTTTTTAGCTGTCAGCCGTTTATATTTCACGTGCATAGATTTATATTTTCCCGAATGTATCCAGCAGTATCATTTTTCCCGATTCGTTGTTCTCGACCCGGATCTTCCGGTTAATTCCCGAAAATTCTTCTCCCGGATTCCAGCTTCCTTCAGCACCGCTGTTCGTAAATTTATATTCAATCTCGGTGCCTGCCGGCAAATTTACTTCCAATGCCCATATACTGTCATCTGCATAAGAATCCCCGTGAGTACCGTCATTATATAACCGTATTTTATTAGGCACCCAGCTGCCCAATTCCTCACAGCTGCCGGATATATAAATCGATTTGCGAATATACATATCGCGTGCGTCGCATTGAAATACTACCTTAACCAAATCCTGTTTGCTTTGAACCATTGTTCCCTGTGAGAGCAGCACGTCGTTCTGTATGACTTTTGAAACAATAGGATTGAACTCACGCTTCGGCATTTTACAGCCTGCAAGCTCTGCAAATTTATAAATATTTTTCAAATGAGTGATATATGCAATATCAAACGGTTTATCGCCTGCAGGAGTATTTTGATCGGTTCCGTACCACCAGAACCAATCCGAGCCTTCAGCCGCATACAATGATTCCCATGCCTTGTAAGCGTACCAGGTTTTTGTTTTTTCTCCCGGCAATTTTTTTGAGTCGGGTTTAGGCAGTCCGGCTTTCTCCAAGTCATTGCGTGCTGTGGATAGGTATTCCCAGGCTTTATTTTTCTCCGGCTGTCCTATCCATGTATCGTAATTTGCATTAATCCACGAACCCGGCCAGAGCCAATCGATTTTCTTCATTGTTCCAACCGGATGCGGAGGTATCATTCGTTTCGGATTGCCGTTAATATATTCGGTTACGGTCGTTGTAATAACCTTACGCGTTTTGAACAAATCGGTCAATTTCCTGTAAAGCGCATTTTGGAAATCTTTGCCGTCGTTATCGTATTTATACCATTCCCATGCATTTTCGCCGTCAAGTATGACAGTAAGAAGGCGGTCGGGTTCATTTTCGCCCGGTATATATTTCAGGACGCCCTGGATAAAATCCTCCGCGGCATCTTCTCCCGGATAATTTTTGTAAACAAATCCGATTTTATCCGATAATTCGGTTTCCCTGAAAACCACGATTACCGCATCTTTCATTTTTGAATCATGGTCTGGAAAAACAGCATAAGGATAAAAGCAAGGCTGGTTTTCAGGTTTGGATCTTTCAAGTATTTTTTGATCTGTTGCCACCCATTTAATGCCCTGGTGTGCAAAAACCGGAATTATATCATGTGCAACAGATCCTTCTCCAGGCCACATCCCGGTCGGTTTCATTCCGAAAGTTTTTTTATACGCGTGTACAGCTTTTGCTACCTGTGCTTCCGCATCTTCCGGATGGTGATAACGCGGCGGCATTGAATGATTCGGCTGGCACAATAAAGCCAGATTTGAATCATAAATCAGCGGGAGAATTGGGTGATAATAAGGTGTTGTTAGTATTTCGAGCTGTCCCTTATAACTTGCAGGGTGATACATCAGTTTCTTATGAATCGGCACTATTGCAGAGAGTATTTTATAGGTTTCTGCAACTATCCGGCTGCAGTCATTTTCTGAAATTTTTATTTTTGACATGTAAGTGCCGTCCGGATTTTTTTGAATAATATCAGACAGGTCGATTCTTGCACCTGTTGCAAGAGTCTGCGGCTGTTCGATAAAATCGGGATCGAATGAGGCAAGATAAAACCAGTACTTAACTTCGCGGATATCCTGATGACTCATTCCGGCAGTACCGTTCCGGGCATATTTTTCCTTGAGCGATTTGTATTCGGGGAATCTTGACATCACGATTTCACTTACACCGAATGCGTTCCAGCTGTTTGTGAACAGAAAATTCAGATCCTTTTCATCAAATTGTTCCGCAGGTTTCAATGCAAGATCAATCCATGGATCCGTTTTACCGGCATACCGGGCGAAATATTTCTTTGCATCCACCTTATTCTTTTTTACATCCACAAACGGTTTGAGGCGTTCAACATAGTACACCTGGAGCTGGAACAGCAATGAGGATGTCAGATTAAC
Organism: Bacteroidota bacterium; assembly: GCA_016928255.1. Lineage (GTDB taxonomy): Bacteria > Bacteroidota > Ignavibacteria > UBA10030 > UBA10030 > Fen-1298. The sequence continues at coordinate 21,202 of JAFGLB010000028.1, read as the reverse complement.
CGTGAAGTGAATATCAGGATATCGTTCAAGCATTGCCGCCATATCATAATAATCTTTCGTTCCGTGTGTACGCACCCATGGCCCCTGCAGTTGATCGGATTCCGGATCAAGATAAAGAGGCTGATGCTGATGCCAGATGATATTGAGATAAAGAGTCCCGTTGTTGATATCACTCATATTAATTTCCCGGCGATTTTTAGACCTGTCACTGTATATATACCGTTCATCAGGCGGTTCATATCATATAAACAATAAGACAAAAAAGGCGTCAAGAATTATTATCTCGACGCCTTTAAAAATAAACTTGAACCGAATTTTATTTCTGGCTCAGGACTGCTTCTTTCGCAGCTTTTGCGACACGGAATTTTACTACTGTCTTTGCAGGGATATTAATCTGCTCCCCTGTAGCCGGATTGCGTCCGATCCGAGCTTTTCTTTCTACTAATACCAGCTTTCCAATGCCCGGAAGAGTAAATGAATTTTTTGCCTCCCGGTAGGCCAAGTTTGCAATTTCCTCCAAAATGCCGACAGCATCTTTTTTCTTCAACTCATACTTGCTTGCAAGATGAGCTGCAATCTGGCTTTTCGTCATTGCTTTTCCCATAATAGTCCCTTTTTAATTATAGTGATTTGTTTGTTAATTATTTTTTCTACTAATTTGATAAGGGAGACAACAAGCTCGCCTTTCCGATATCAATAGAGATGGTGCCAAAATATTAGTGTTTTTCATTCAAATGTCAATAAAAATATTCATTTTCTTCAATGTTTTCAGCATGTTTATTAACCTGCCTGAGACACGCATTTGGGTTTAAATCGAAATTTCGCCGCTCATGATATTTTGGCAACAATAATCCCAATTTTTTTTACCTCAATTAACTCTTCATTTATTCAAATCATCAATAGAGATTTTTTCATATTCAGTGAAAAAACAGGAATTCCATTTAAAAAGAAAAAATTAGAAAGCTCTTATTAAAAAAATATATCAAAATTTCAGATTAATCTTGCTTCGCTGGACATTTAGCGTTAAATTTGTATATAATTTTTTCCTTATGGGGTCGTAGCTCAGTTTGGTTAGAGCGCCTGCCTGTCACGCAGGAGGTCGAGGGTTCGAGTCCCTTCGGCCCCGCATAAACAAAAATTCCCCTTTTATGGGGATTTTGTTTATATAATGGAAATGTGATTATGTCTTGCCTGTCCCGATTTGTTTTTTCGGGATCGGCCCCGCAGGAGGTCGTCGGCTTTTCAGCGCCATAAATATCATTTTAATAGCTTAGCGAAATATATCATATCTATTTGATGGCTTATTTCGTATATATCATCCAGGTAGATCATCAGCCCTTCGATAATATCTGATCTGTATACCTTAACGTGCTGCCATGCATATCATTCATTTGCTTACCATGTAACTACTCAGCGTATCTATTTTGCAGTGGAGATCCTCTGGAATTCAGATAATCTTGATTATTTTTAAACTACAAATGTGCAATCCCTGCCTGCGGGATTGATATATTGAAGGTTAATTATACAGGGACTGTACCAAAAGTTTAATTTTTTGGCAGCCGCGGACTTTATATCCGCGTTCATATTCCGAAAACGAAAGCTGAAGCTTTCGGCTACCAACGTGGTCGAAACGGCGTTTCGACCTGCATTTTGTACAGTCTCATGTTTGCAACTATGACTAAAATAAAAATACAGAACTCCGTCAGGATTTCAACGATTTAATAATTAGGCGGGTAGTTGCCAAAAATTCCAATTTACATGGATCAAAGCATTATAATTTATATTATTGCGTGTGATTCATAATCAAATACGGCAAGGTGTGAATATAATCTTACATTTGTAAAAATGAAGTGCAGTTTGATCCGCCTATATATAAGAAATACTCCTAAACGGAGTATTTCTTTATCTCTTCATTCCTGCTAAATATTTTAAAAATCATCCCGCTTTTCGTTAATAAGATATTTCGCCGCAACCGTCTCAATATTACAATGAGCTGTTTTGCCCTGATGAATGGCGCGTAAAGCTGTAAGATCGGTTTTCCAGACACAGTCACCGGGAGCCACGAGACAGACACTCCCCTTTTCATGTTTCATAGTCAATTTTTTTCCGTCAAAATAAAAATGTTCTTCGTTAATTTCAGTCGGATATGCTCTCATCAGGGGCGGGATGTCGCTTGGCTTGAACCATAGTTTAATTTCTCTTTCGGCTTCATCGGCTCTTGCAGATGCATGAATTAAGTTGTCCATCCTCTCACCGATATAATTGCCTTTTGCGTCTTTAAGCCGGACTATCGTTCCCAGGGCGCGAATACATCCGGGTTTCTTTTCTCTGGCTTCATTTGGATCCGTTGGACCGGCAATTTCACGAATTTTGGATATTGCTTTAGGCCCCTGAAAAACAAATGCAATAACTCTCCGTTTCCATGGTTCACTCGGATAATGAGCCAGGCCCGTGATATAATCCAATAACGCTGGAAAGAAAGGCTTGCCCCTATGCTCCGCATAATGCTCAATTGCAAGCATCCTGTTTACGTGGACGATCTTCGCTCCCGCAAATCTCAAACCGGAATGAACCTCCGACAGCTGTGATAAAACATATCCAATCAATGAATTTTTTAACGCATCCGGCTTTATAAGTATAAGTGTCTGCTCAAGTTCCTTCTTATCCATAACTACAGCTTCTTTCATTCAGCCTCTTTCTACGAAAAATTCCTTAAGTAATATTATTGAAGTAGTTATATAATATAATAAACTTTCAATTCACAAAATAGCTCGAATTCTCAGATTAATTTCTTTTAAACTTTCCATTTACCCCATTTATTGAATTTGCCTGTTTATAAATCCCAGTGATAAATACTTCTGCCGGCTGGCAATTACGAATACGGATCCTTTCAATCTGGAATCCTCCAATCTGTATTCACACTTTAACCGGCCAAATAGTTATATTAAATGAAGGACTGATGTATAATTACACGAAAGCCTTTAATTGAAAAAAATCCCAACTTTTCAGTAAAAACGTCTTATATATGTGTGTGTTGCATCACAGTAATTCTGTAATTTCGCTTTAACTTATTTGTTTGTCGGAAAAGGCATAGATATTTAAACAGGATTAATGTATATGCCGTATAAAGCAATTAAACAGGCAGAAAAAACCTTTCGCATAGCCATTTATGTACGCGCGGCGCAATTCGACAGCGAATCAATCCGTAAAGCAGAAACGTTATTACTGCAGGCCCGATCGGTTATACTAAGCGATCCGGAAAAGAGCAGGGCTCTGGCAATCCGCGCTCAAAAAATTGCTTTGGAGGCAATTGCCAAAACAGAGACAGAAAAAACCAGGATTAAGGGAGTACTTGGATCTGAATTCACGTCGTTGATCCGCGAGTATTATCGCAATAAAGTAGCTCTTGATGATATAAAAAAACGAATAAGCGATCCGATGTATTTAATAATTTCGGAACGGATGAAAATTGCAGAAGCGTGCATAAAAAAAGCAAAAGAGGGATTGGAAAAAGAACAATTTGATTCCTTCCCCACATTGTATACACGGACAAAACAGCGGCTTAATGATGTTGAACATGTTCTGACGCCTGTAGTGCGTCGTCTGCAGTCTCCGGAATCCCCGAATTTTCCCCGTAAAAAATAGAAATCCAAAAACCTCTAATACTTCTTTAAACTCAGATCCTGTATCTTTTCAGTATCTCTCTAAGAGAATCCCCTCCGAATTTTTCCAATAATGCATTGGCAAGAACCGGTGCAACAACCGATTCTCCAATAACCGAAGCAGCAGGGACTGCGCAGACGTCTGAACGCTCATAGCGTGATTTGATAATTCTTTTTGTTTTTAAATCAATAGCATTTAACGGCTTTACAAGTGTAGCAATAGGTTTCATTGCAGCATGAATGATGATTGTCTCTCCGTTTGTCATTCCTCCCTCGATCCCTCCTGCCCGGTTGGTTCTGCGCATTATCTTTTTATTCTTCAGCAGAAATTCATCATGAACATCTGAACCGTATCTTTCAGCGTTTGCAAAACCTTCACCGATCTCAACACCCTTTACAGCCTGAATCGAAATGAGTGCCTGTGCAAGTAAAGCATCGAGCTTTCTGTCATATTGTACATAACTGCCGAGTCCGGTCGGGACACCGCTTATGAGAACTTCAAAAATCCCTCCCAGCGTATCGCCTAATCTCTTCGATTTCCTGATTACATCGATTGCTTTTGCCTCGGCGGATTTATCGAGCATACGGACAACAGAACCATCTGCCTTTTCTCCGATTTTAGAAACCTTCTTACTGCCTGCCAGAACAAGTCGATCAATCTTTTTTCTGTTAATACACACCTGACCGATGCTTAAGACATGGCTGCCGATGGAAATACCGCAATCTTCAAGCAGTTTTCTCGCCATAGAACAGCAGGCAACGCGCATTGCAGTTTCGCGCGCGCTTGACCTGTCAATAACATTTCGGATATCATCAAATCCGTATTTTTTTGCACCGGCATAATCTGCATGACCCGGACGGGGAACCGTTATTTTTTCCACACCTGTTCCGGTCCCTTCAACAGCCATTTTATGCATCCAGTTACCCCAGTCCCTGTTTTGAATCAATAATGCGACAGGCGAGCCGATTGTTTTTCCAAACCGGATGCCTGAAAGAATTTGAACCTCATCCGATTCGATTTGCATTCTGCCGCCCCGTCCATAACCCTGCTGGCGCCTCCACAGCTGATGATTTATATATTCGGCAGAAATTTCAACGCCTGCCGGCATTCCTTCCACAATTCCTACAAGCGCTTTACCATGCGATTCCCCGGCTGTAAAATAGCGAATCATATGTTTGATTCCTTAGAAATAAAAAGCATCCATTAAATTGATTGCCATAGACTTATACCTGAATTAAATTAAGCAAAATTTCAATGCAGATTCAATTGCTATAAATAAAAAAGGCACAGCCTGCTTTACGGCTGTGCCTTATGTCTTAAGAAGATATGTTGTTTACTTAGGTATCTCAATAGGAACAAACCGCATCTTTTTATCCTGCCCTTTTACTCTAAGCATAACTGCATCGCCGGGCTTAAGTTTCTTTATTGCGCTTTCAAACTGGTCAGGAGTCGCAACTTTCTGGTCTCCCACTTCAGTAACAACATCGCCTTTTCTAAGTCCGCGTTCCTGTGCGGCGCTCATATCTTCGATGTTTGATACCAGCACTCCTTTATCGACATCATACTGCTTCTTTGTTCTGGAATCTATCGATTTTACAGTTACGCCAAGTTCTTTTACATTTACAGTCTTTTCTGCTTCGGCAGATGAGCCGGAATTTTCGTTCTCATCCTTTACTCTTTCAGCAATTTCTCCGCCGTCTTCATCACGCGAACCGAGTTCAGCTTTTTTCTCAATAACTTTTTTATTTCTCCAAATTTCAAGCTTAACGACTTCTCCGGGATGTTTGCTCGCAATCGCAGTTTGAAGATCCTGCGGCGAGTTCACTTCCTTCCCTTCTACGGATAAAATAATATCGCCGTATTCGATTCCTGCTTTATCCCCTGCGCCGTCCTTAGTTACGTTTTCAATCCATACACCTTTTGCCTTATCAAGTCCGGCGGCTTTTGCCGTTACGGCATCAACAGGCCTGATTCCCACGCCAAGAAATCCCCGGCGGAATTTTCCATATTTAATAATGTCTGTTGCCACCTGTTTTGCCAGGTTAAGCGGGATAGCAAAGCTGTATCCCTGGTACCGCGCATTTGTAGTGGCAATTGCCGTATTAATACCGATCACTTCGCCGCTGATATTCACAAGCGGCCCGCCGCTGTTGCCCGGATTTACAGCAGCATCGGTCTGTATAAAGTTTTCTATTCCATATTCATCTCCTATGATACCAATATTGCGTCCCAAAGCACTGACAATACCCTGCGTCATAGTTGATTTTAATCCCAGGGGTGCACCAACCGCAAAAACAATATGTCCGACACTGACTTCATCTGAATTCCCAAGCGATACAACCGGTAAATTATCTGCATCGATCTTGATAACGGCAAGGTCCGTATACTTATCGGTTCCTATAAGCTTAGCCCTGAATTCTCTTGTGTCCGACAGCTGTACTTTTATGCCGTTTTTCTTTGCCCTTGCCACAACATGATTGTTCGTCATGATATAACCATTATCCGAGATTATAAATCCCGAACCTGTCCCGACTTCAGGACCGCGTCTCGGCATATCAAATTTAAAATCGGGACCGAAGAACCTGTGGAAAAACTGACTGGCATCATCATCAGAGCCCGTTTCCCTGTCCATTTCAACCTGTATAAAAACAACAGACGGAGTAACAGTTTTGCTGACGGTATGAAAAGCTTCATTCAAAGCCTGAAGCGTTGAGTTCGGTTTTACCGGGGCTTGCTGAGCGCCGAGTTTGACGTCTTCTCCTGCAAACGAGAAATCAACGCCTTTGAAGCTCGAGACCAGTACAACTCCGAAAATTATGCCAAGACTGATAAGAAAGACTGCCGCTAAAATTGATTTTGTTGACATTTAATCATTCCTTTAAAATATTGAAACGTGTTGTTGAAAATATTTTTCAGATTTCAATGATTTTATTTCATCAAAGTGATATTTAATATATAAACGTATTAACTCCTCTGTTTCGTTCCCTGTATGCGCGTCATAATTCAGATTTTCCAGGCTTGAGAGCTGAGTCCCGAATAAACACCGTATTAATTGGAGTCCCTGCACAGATAATGGCATAAACGCCAAATTTCTATCGCTGCCATATTCCCGAGGACCCGGCGGTTCATGACATTCGCTGCACAAAACAGCTCCGCTTGTAATCTGAAATGTCACCTGGTTCTCATTATTCCCGGCCGGTACATTTTTTCCGCAGCGGCTGCAAGTTTCAAAATTCGGCGCATAACCGAATAATGCCGCAAGCCGAAGTTGAAATGCATATGAATATGCTTTAAAATTTCTTGTGCTTTCATTCAGGGTGCTCAATACTTCAACAAGCAGTAAAAATAGAGCCGAATTTTTCTCTTCATGATGCGTTACATGGTCTGCAAGCTCAAGAATGGATAAAGCTGCCGTCATCCGGTCCAGATTTTCAGTTAATTTTTTAAACGGATTTATAGAATCACATTGCGAAATCAAATGCAAATCACGATGCTCTTTTTTATATACGAGAAGCATCGAATGTGAAAGAGGCTCCAGTGCGGATCCGAATTTATTCTTTGCACTTCTCGCACCTTTCGCAATACCTTTTATTTTGCCGTATTCCTTCGAGTAAAATGTTACTATCTTGCTCGTATCGCGGTATTTCATCGATCTCAGGACTATAACTTCGGTTTTTACCAGCATATCAATTCTGCAATTTTAATTTCTTTAAAGATTCGATAAACGGAGGTTTCAGAACACCCTGGTCCGTTATTATTGCGGTAATCAATTCGTTCGGAGTTACATCAAATGCCGGTGAATATACATCCATTCTCTCCGGTGCAAATCTGCGGCCGAATAATTCCGCTACCTCTTTTGCATCCCTTTCTTCAATAGGAATATCTTTTCCGGAATTTATCCCTGCATCTATCGTTGAAATAGGTGCAGCTACATAAAATGGAATTCTATGATACCCGGCCTGAACAGCCAGTGAATAAGTCCCTATTTTATTTGCTGCGTCACCGTTCATTGCAATTCTATCTGATCCGACAATTATCGCATCAACTTTTTTTTGTTTTAATAAAACCGCTGCTGTACTGTCAATTATAAGGGTTGCCGGAATTCCGGCCTTTTTTATCTCCCATGCAGTCAGTCTCGCTCCCTGCAAGAGCGGCCGTGTTTCATCTATATAGACGTGTTTTATCTTTCCCAGTTCCCAGGCTTTTGTTATAACACCGACCGCCGTGCCGCGCCCGCCTGTGGCTAAAGCTCCGGCATTGCAGTGTGTAAGCACTGAAGAATTTTTATTTAATAGTTCAGATCCGAATGAACTGATACGTTCACACATTTCCGCATCTTCCTGATGAATTTTTATTGCTTCATCAATTAATTTTTTCTGCAGTTCGGCAACGGAGCCGTTATGCCACTCGTCGATGATGCGGCGCTGCCGTTTTAATGCCCAAAAAAGATTTACGGCAGTCGGGCGGGTTGAAGCCAGCATTTCTATTGTTGACAGCAGATGCCGGCGGATTTCTTCTTCAGTTGAGGAAGGTGCAGAGAGGCCGGCCAATGCAATACCGTATGCCGCTGCAATGCCTATCAGAGGCGCTCCGCGGATTGCCAGCCTTTTTATAGCTTCCGCTAAAAAGGAAGCATCGGCGGTTTCGCAGAACAATTCTTCAAGCGGAAGTTTTGTCTGATCAAGAAACTTGACCTTGCCGTCGGCCCATTCTAACGGCTTCATAGTAATCACTTCTCGTCAAATCTTGATAATTCCATGAACGAATGAAACCTGTCCCGGATTTTCAGATAACTCAAATCCTTCAGACTGTCCACGCTGAACTTCTCGACACAGAAGGAAGCCAGCGTGCTTCCATAAACGACAGCACGTTTCAGGTTGTCCGTGGACAGATCGTCTGTACGTGTAATCCAGCCGATAAATCCGCCGGCAAATGAATCCCCGGCTCCTGTCGGATCAAATATGGTTTCAAGCGGGTATGCAGGTGCTGAAAATATGGTATCTTCTGTTACCAGCATAGCTCCGTGTTCGCCTTTTTTTATAATGATAATGCGGGGTCCCATCTTAATCATTTTCTTTGCAGCCTTGATAAGATTAGGCTCATGCGTAAGCAATCGTGCCTCGGAGTCGTTCACTATAATCGCATCCATATGCTTCATAGTCTTCATCAATTCCTTCGGCTTCGTTTCTATCCAATAATTCATGGTGTCGCCTACAACAAGCCTCGGTTTATTAATTTGATTCAAGACGCGAAGCTGAAGCACCGGATCTATATTACCGAGACATACATAAGCAGATGATTTGAATCCGTTCGGTATCTTCGGATCAAATTCTTTAAACACATTAAGGTCTGTAAAAAGGGTATCACGCACATTCAGGTCATAGTGATACTTGCCTCCCCACCGGAATGTTTTTCCCGCATCGACTTTCTGCAATCCGTCAAGATCTATTTGATGAGATTCCAGGAACTGCATATGTTCTTTGGGAAAATCTCCTCCGACAACGGCAACCAGACGGACGGGCGTGGTGAAATAACTGGCTGCAACAGAAATATAGACAGCCGAACCGCCAAGCGCGTCTTTCACGTTTCCGAACGGCGTCTCGACAGTATCAAGTGCAACAGAACCAACTACCAGAAGACTCACGGTAATATCCTTTCAGTTTAGAATTGCTTTATTTCCAGTAAACCGGCGGTTTCATTCCCGCCTGACAAGTATTTATGCACAATTTTCAATGCTTTGCGCTGGCCCGGCCATGTTAATATTTTCTTTGCATCTTCATAAAAGAGCCACTCGCAGTGTTTATGTTCACAGGACAGCTTCACATCAGAGTCTTTATTCACTTCAACTGCAAAGACCGGGACCATATGAACCGCATCATTATCCGCGTCGAAAAATGAATCAACAAAAGGTACCGTCCAGAATCTCGCAGCTTTCAATCCTGTTTCTTCTTCAACTTCACGCAGAGCAGACTTCCGAGCATGCTCTTTCTCTTCCACCGATCCGGTTACAATCTGCCAGATACCGGGATAAAGATCATCGCGGTCAGACCGCTGAAGAAGAAGGTATTGAGGCTCATCCTTACTTATTCGGAAGACACATATTTCTACAAACCGGCTGAGTACTGATGCCAAACACTAACCTCTCTTTCTTAAAATGTAACCGATATTTCTATCAATTCAAATTACTGCAGAGCGAAGAACCGTGAGCGCAATCACTGCCGGTTTCGCCAGTGTTCAAGGAAGATACCGCAGGCAATGCCGACATTAAGCGATTCAGCTTTCCCGTGACGCGCGATGCTGACAACTGCATCAGCCTGCTGTATCAATTTGGGATTCACTCCTTGCGCCTCGTTCCCCAATAAAAGAACAACCTTATCCGGCAAACGGTATGTATTAATTGATTTGCCGTTAAGAGCTGTTGCCGTTATCTTAAAACTTTCCGATTTAAGATTAGGAAGGACCGATTCAAAATCCAGGTTTTCAGAAATATTAAGGTGAAAAACCGAGCCGGCAGTCGATCGAATTACCTTATCATTGAACAGCGAGACACAGCCCTCGCTTAATAATACTGCATCCGCACCAAACCAATCGCATGTCCGTATGATAGTTCCGAGATTGCCGGGATCGCTTATACGGTCGCAGGCGATAACCAGCTGTGCAGTTTTCAGGTTGTTAATATCAAATGAATTTTCCTGCTGGCATATAAGCGCGACGACCCCCTGCGAATGCACGGCATCCGATATTTGTTTAAGCTGCAGGTCTTTTATTTCTTTGATTTCGATTCCCCGTTCACGTGCCAGCATCAACACCAGCCGATGTTCCGGCTTCTCGCTTGCCTCCGAAAGAACGGCAACAAGTTCAATTTTATAATTTGACTGCAGCGCATCACGAAGCGGGCGCCAGCCTTCAAGAAGAAATTTGCGTTCGATTTCCCTGAATTTTTTACGCTTGAGCGAACGGAGATATTTTATTTCTGTTTGACTTAGATACATGCTCAAATATAGAAAAAAAGGGGAATAAATAAAACGATGTTGTTTTTATCTCCATTTTACCTGTACCCACCGGCTGCCGTCGCTTTCCAAAATAACTGCGCCGGATTTATCGGTTCTTTCTATTTCAATACCGCCGGATATGAGCCGTTGTATTACATTTGGAGATGGACACCGAAATTGATTATGAACTCCGACGGATATTACAGCCATTTCTGGCTTTACGATATTCAAGAAGTCCTCGCCTGTGCTTGTATTGCTGCCATGATGGCCGACTTTAAGAATGTCATTCGATAGAAATCCGCCGTACCTGGAAATCATCCACTCTTCATCTTCCTTTTCTGCATCGCCTGTTAATAATAACGATGTCTTTCCATATTGGATTTTTAAAACAATTGAAGCATTGTTTTCGTCTGCAACTTCACATCGATCCTGATTCGGATATAAAACATATACCCTTGCGTTCGTATCAATTTGAATCTGCTCTCCGGCAAACACATATTTCAATCCTGTACCGCCTGCTCTGGCAGCCTGAAAGGTTCTGTTTACCAGGCTGTCCTCGGGGTCTGCCGCTGCTATTACCAAACTGTCAACCTTGAATGATTTAAGAATCGATTCCGCGCCGCCAATATGATCTCTGTGTGAATGAGTTATCAGCAGGTAGTCCAGTTTATCGACGCCTTTTCTTTTCAAGAAGGGCTTTACAGTCCTTTCGCCTGCATCGAATTCCGTCGATGACGGGCCTGCGTCTACGAGCATACGCTTTCCGTTGGGAAACTCCAATAAAATGGAATCGCCCTGGCCGACATCAATAAAGTCAGCGGTTAAAATCGGATTTTGTTTATCCCACAGCCGGCTAAAAAAGAAAACGCTGCATAAAACCAGGACGGTAATAAAAGCCCGAATTTTAAACCTGGGCGAATTAATTTTGAATACACCGAATATCGCCAAATAGTACCCGAAAAATAAAACTGAAGGTACGTGCCATGTTTCCACGGATGCAAATGATACGCTTGCGGCTTTTTTAACAAATCCGAGCAGAAACCAGACAAGCAAATCATTAGCAGAAGCGTAAAGCTTTGCAATAAACGAGCTGAACGGATATGCCATTATTTCCACTGCGCCTATAAATGTATTCACTCCGGCGGCAGGCACAACCGGAATATTGGCGATAAAAGAAATGATCGACACACGATTGAAATAGTATACTATAAACGGTATGGTTCCCAGCTGCGCAGCAAGTGACACGGCAAACAGCTTAAAGCCGGCATCGATTGCTTTAATTCTTCTAAACCGCTCAGGGATATAATCAATCAATGGTGTAAGCCGCGGATAAAAATATACAATCGAAATCACAGCTGAAAATGAAAGCTGGAAACCGATATCGAAAAGTGTATTCGTATCCCATATTAACAGGATTAATGCAGCCGCGCCGACAGAATTATAAATATCCGTTTTGCGCTCAAACAATGTTCCGCAGAGAATAATTATTGCCATGATCGTAGCTCTAACCACAGAAGGACTTGACCCTGTAACCAGCATATAGATTATAAGTCCCAGTATAGCAGCGCCTGCAGTTATTCTTCTTGAAACACGGAAAAAACCGAACAGCGTATAGAATATCAGCGCTACAAATGCAACATTTGAACCGGATACGGCAAGTATATGTATAGTTCCGGTTTCAAAGAAAGCTTGCTCAACGTCGGGCGAAATATCCGAACGATATCCGAAAATAATTCCTTTAAGAAATCCCGCATGCCGCGGATGATGAAGGCTGTCCATTACATCATACAACGAATGCCTCAGAGCATGCAGAGAGGACTGAAAAATATTGCCTTCCGAAGAATCAAAAATCTGCATTGCATACAATCCCTTGACCGATACGATCCCATGAATATCGTTCGATGCAAGATATTTACCGTAGTCAAATTCACCGGGATTTCTCTGGAAAGGGAAAGGATCAAGTCGTCCATAAAATCTGATTTCCCTTCCATAAGCTATTTCGTTCCGGCTGCTGTCTTCTTCATTCAGGCGGAACCTGACCATAATACGCCTTGGTTTGGTATCGATAAATTGAAAACGATAAATGCTGTCGGTACAGACAACACAGCTTATCTTTTTGCCGTTATGCACCGGCTCCGAATCGATAATCCCGACAGCCGCCATATATTCATCATCGGCTTGCGGATTGAGTTTAAGCGATTCAAACCCGCTGCGTCTTATCGAATGAAGCAGAATTCCGAGAAATATGACCGAACAGTAAAGGATAATAACGGCTGCGAATTGATTTCTAAACCTGAAGAATAAGGCTGAAAGGAAAACAAGAACGGCAATAAATACCAAAAGACAGTTTAGAGGCAATATGACAAAATCCGACAGGAAAATTCCAGCGGCAAAAAGAAGGACAAATCGAAGTGCCGGACGCTGTTTGAGCATTTTACATTCACGAATCCAAAAATAGTTTTTCTATCGAAGGCGTTATGTGAGTCAGGTTTTTTACCCTGCCTGAAATTTTATTGCGGTGATTGCCGGCGATGATGCAGGGTACGCGGTTGCGCGTATGGGATTTCGTCGATAGGTCTTCAATATTCCCATGATCGCTTATTATTATCAGTATTATATCGGCAGGATTGAATGATTCCATGAAACCCGACAGGAATTCGTCAAACCTTTCCAGCACTTCGACGGCGGCCTGCATGTTTTGAGAGTGACCTGCGTGGTCTGTAAGCCAGTATTCAAAAAGCGTAAAATGATTTTTCGAAACAATTTGTGCAAGATGCCTGCCCGCAGTTACCGGTGCGATGGGATCGACTTCCGGGTTGCCGAGTGCTTTCCAATCGCCGCAGATAAAATCCGCCGATATACCGTTGCCGAGCAGAAGTTCATCGGCTGAAAACAAAGGAACGCCGGCATACTGGCATGATAAAGTTGTTACCGTCAGACGCCGCACACCGGATTCAATATATTCGAAAAACCTTTTGGGAAATGCATTTGCAAAAACGACAAGCCTGCCTTTTTCTTTTAAGCGCCGGAAAATATTTTTCTTTTCTATAGCAGATCGGAGCACAGTGGGTGGATAAGGCCCAAAATGCCGTCCGAATACTTTCGCGCCGTTGACGCCGGTAAATATAGCCGTCTGTCCCGTTCCGCTTTGCGGCAGACCGGCAACACCCAGCGTTGCATTCACCGCTATCACGTCGGATATTTCCGTTGAAATTCTCTTAAACGGTTTAAACGGAATCTCTCCGCCGCATAAAGATGCAAGCACGGGAAGTTTTGCATTAACGAACGGATTTATTTTGGCATCCTTCTTACCGATGCCGACGCCGTCCATAAAAAGAAGAACCACGTGCGGCGCCGTATTTGATTTTTCATCATTCATTGCTGTTTTTCCCGGATAACTGTCTGTTGTCATCCGTTGGCGGATTATTCTTTGCTTTCGACCATCAGAGTTACGGGTCCGTCATTGACCAGCTCAACATCCATCATTGCACGAAAAATGCCGGTAGCTACTTTCTTTTCTCCCAGCACCCTGCGTAAATGTGCCGTAAAATGATCGTATAACGCCTCTGCTGTTTTTTGAGTGGCTGCATCTGTATAACTCGGGCGATTACCCCTGCGTGTATCTCCATACAAAGTAAACTGCGATACTACCATAGCTTCGCCCGATACATCATTGATAGAAAGATTCATTTTACCGTTATCATCGTTAAATATACGAAGCGAAGCACACCGTTCAGCCAGATATTCTGCGTCATATTCCGTATCATTGTTCTTTACGCCGAGAAATACAAGCATGCCCGTACCTATGGAACTGTTCAGCTTTCCATCTATGAACACAGCACATCTCTTCACCCGCTGTATTAATGCGCGCATTTTATTGACTTGATTAATTGAGTCCGATCAGGTTTTCTTGCTGACCCGGCCAGATTCCCGAGACAACCCGAGGGATACCCTGCAGATCGTTTGTTACCTGTACTTTTACCAGTCCTGCTTTCTTCAGCTTATTGATAACTGTTTCCGCCTGGCCGAGTCCGACTTCAAAAACAATATTGCCGCCGGGTTTCAGTAAAACGGGACTCATATCCGCCATATGGTTATAGAACTTGAATCCATCGTTTCCGTCTGTAAGCGCCGATGACGGCTCGAAATCCCTCACTTCTTTCTGAAGCTGTTCCCATTCATCTTTTGGCACGTAAGGCGGATTGCTCACGAGTAAATCGAACTTGGATTGCATCAATTCATCGGGCAAGTCGAAAATGTCAGCGCATGAAAAATTTATCCGAGATTCCACCGAATGCAGACGGGCGTTCTGTTTGGCGACAGCGAGTGCTTCCAGGCTGATATCTATTGCAGTGATCCGAGTGTTTTTAACAAACTTAGCGATCGAGATTGAAATATTACCGCTGCCGGTCCCTACTTCGAGTATTCTGACAAGCTGATCCGGGGCATACTGGTGGCAGGCCAGCATTACCTGTTCTATGAGAGTCTCCGTCTCAGGACGCGGAATAAGCACTCTCGGATCGACAGTGAAATGCAGTCCCATAAAATTCGCAGAGCCGATTATATACTGCACGGGTTCACGCGTTAACCGGCGTTCATATAACGTACGAAATTGTTTGAGTTCTTCCGGAGTGAGCGGTTTGTCAAAATTAGAATAAAGCTGAATACGCTGTATATCCAGAGCATGAGCGAGCAGGAGTTCAACATTTAGACGGGCTTCCTCGAATCCCTTCCCCTGGAGGTGCTCAATCGCTGATTTCATCAATTCGCGAATTGTCCACACTCTTGTCTGTTCATCAGGCATGCAGTCTATTTCTTCTTTCGTTTATTTTTTTTGGCTTTCGACTTTTTACCGGTGCCGGTTTTTTTTACGGTTTTATTCTTCTTCAGAGAATTCTTTTTTACGGATTTTTTATTTTTCTTCACCGCAGAATGTCCGTTCTTAATCAATACTGCCGTACTTTTCTTTTCGGTATGGCTCACAAACGCTTTTCGCCTTATGCTTCCGATTTCCTCATCATCCTCATCAATTGTTCTTTGCACAACTCGTGCATTACGCAGTTTCACATGATCTTCTGCAAAAAAACCAAGCCGGCCAAGCTCTGAATCTTCGAGCTCAATATCTTTCGGCACGTCCTGATCTTCTTCATTTTCATTTTGTGCAGGAATAATCAGGAAGCGCTGGTCGCCTTCGAGCATCGCGCTGAAATCGGAAAGCGATGCAACGGCAAATCCTTCCGTTTTACTGCGGCGGACAACCTCTTCCCATACTTGATGCACAGGCGCTATTGCATCTTTTTTTGTAGTAAGTATCAGCTCGGCTTCATTGATGCATTTTTCGTACACAGGTGGCTCCTTTGCTGTGCAATAAATAATTCTACCGAAAATTTAAAATTATTTCGAAGAAAGCGCAAGTTTCTGCAGGCGCGGATCCGGCATTCTGGCAAGCAATATTAATCCTGTACCGCCGATCACAAGAGAAAGCCAGAAAATTACATTATATCCGTATTCCGTGCTTAACCACCCTGCCAGCGGAGAAAGCAGGTACACAGGCGCCAGCCATGTATTCATTACGCCTACGTACATTGCACGATCTCCGTCCTGAGCGCATTCCACTGCAAAATTATATCTCATAAACGTCTCCCCGCCGATAACAACACCGAGAAATATAAATACCGGATAGAACCAGATAACCGAAGGTGCAAACAGAGCTATTGCAATGGCACACAGCAGACTCGTCCCGCAAATAATTAATGCAGCCCTGGTTCCTTTTGCATCCGCAATCCAGCCAAGCATAACACCGCTCAGAATTTGCCCGATGATCATAACTACGGTAAATATTCCCACAGACGATGCGGATAAATCGAAACGTTTCATTGCGGCAACTGTAAAAAATGCGGCAGATGTAAAACTGACTGTAAGCAGCGACGATGCTATAAGAAATTTTTTAAATGTACGGCTGCTAGAAATTATCGATCTCATCCTTTTGAACAATTCCGATATATGAACCGGTTCGCTCACTGCAGAGGGATGGTCTTCAACAACTTTCTTCTGCGCTTTGAGTGAACCCATCTGATATAAGAATGCCAGTCCGATCGCCGCCGCATAATTATACGGGAACGAAAACATAGTCAAAAGTATAGTAAGGATAAATCCATTTACAAGTCCCAGTGTAGCTGCCAGGGACGCTCTCCATCCTACAAGTTTTCCCCTGCTTTCCGGCGGAATCGTTTTTACTAAAAAGTCCATCCAGACCGGAGATACGGTACCGGATACCATCTGGTTCGATATAAAAATCAAAAATAAAAAAGCGATTGCAAGCGCAGGCATTGTCTCGCCCCAAAGAGCAATAATAAATGCGAGTATAAGAATATGCAGACGCTGGATAAATCCGAGCCTTATAACGAAAGGCTTCCGGAACTGAATAGCGCTCGACCTATTTGCCGAAATCAACTGCGGCAAAAAATAAGCAAGGTACATAACAACAGGCCAGCTGCCTACAAGCACATTGCTGCCTCCCAGACGCTTTATAAGTGCAGGCATGGTAGTCTGTGTGGAAATTAAAGTAGTCGTAGTGCCGATATACAGCATGCCCTCTATAATGTGGTATCGAAAATTCTTTTTTAATTGTATTTCTTTTGTATTCATACTGGTCATAAAACAAAAAAGGCCACATAATGCGGCCTTTTTATACGGCATCACATTATTTTCCGTTTACTTTTTCTTTTTCATCTTATCCGCAAAAAGCTGTGCAACTTTTTCTATATCATAGCCGACTTTAGGAAGATAAACGCCCCCATGTCTTTCCACCATGGCTTTCAGAGTATCATAAGCATCTGCACTGCAGAAGAAAGTCGGTGTATTGCGATTATGGCTTTCTTTTTTTGACAATTCCAGCAGAGCAATGCCGGGCAGATGCCCTTTCAAATGATTATCCTTGAAATCATTATCAAGAATTATCAAATCATATACTTCCGATTTTATTTTTGCCCATGTATCGACACTGGTTGCTGTCTCAGTAACCGCAATTTCATCTTCGAGAATTGCAGTAGCTACCTCGAGTGCAAAGTTGTGAGATTTGCGCTGGCCTTCGTCATCATCAGCTACAAGAACTTTATACGGCATTTTCCTGTTGTCTCATTTATGGAAATATCGGTTTAATAACTTATACTACAAACTTTTCACAGGAAAAACAATACTAAAAGAAGTGATAAGCAGTATCCCCTGCCGGTTGAAGGTTGACTTCAGACTGTCCTTATTCATTAATGGAAGTCAATCTTGTTCTAATAAATAGAGAGAGGGATATGGGGGTCATAAAAGATTCAGAATCATTTTTTTTGATTGGCATCGGTCCCGTAAAGCGGGATTCCTAATGCTTCATTATTCGACTCACCCCCTTCCCCCTCTCTATAAAATAGAGAGGGGGATTAAGGGGATGAGTATTTGCTACTTTATTCATAATAGCCGTATGATGAATCATACGGCTAATCATTACAAAACCCTTTGGGTTTCGTGTTTTTCCAGACGTCGAATTTATTCGACGGTGAATAATACGTATTTTTCTTCATCAATATTCACCGTATAATAAATCATACAACAACCGGAATGTAACCTTCCGAAGGCTTCTTATGCTTAAACAAGGAGAACCTTCGGAAGGTTTTCGAACTTCAGGTTTCGTGTTTTTCCAGACGTCGAATTTGGCATAGCCATCACATTGTGATATTCAATGGTTAAGAATATATATTTTTCTTCATCAATATTCACCGTATGATAAATCATACGGCTATCCATCACAAAACCCTTCGGGTTTCATGTCTTTCCAGACGTCGAATTTGGCATAGCCATCACATTGTGATATTCAATGGCGAGAATTTGTACATATTAAATTGCGCCTATTTAGTCGCTTTTTATCGATTAGAATAATAAGAATCTAACATTGGAATTTTTTTCTTTTGTAGGGATTTGATTAATCAAATCCCTACATAATTATTTTATGCGGGTGGACAGATATTAAATTTGGCCGGATAACTCTCTAAAGAACCAGGATTGGGAAATCGTTAAATGCAATTCGTTCTCTGTTACCTATAACCGCGTATTACAATAGGAAATCCATTAAGATCAGTCAAAAACAATCCACCAATCACTATCATATCTCTTGTTGGATATACTCCGGTAAACCAAGCATTGCCTACATTAAGTGCTTTAAATTCATTATATAAATACCAGTTGACTCCGTTATAATGCGTCACTTCACTTCCATAACCTACATGAAAGATGTCATTCCTATTAACACCGCGCAAACAAAATACTTCATATGTACTTATGCTATCTATTCGCGTAAACGAACCATTCTGCAAATTCAATATATTGGTATAACTTCCACCATCAAGAATCAAATAATCTTTATTATCCGTCCATAATGTTTTAAAATATTGTATCTGATTAATTGGCTTATTTTCATTATCATATATAGTTGTCCAGTTTGTTCCATTAAATTGTAAAACAACGCAATGTCCATCGCTAGTATTTGTTCCTGTTGCCCAGATATGATTCGCATCTATACCCCAGATGTCCTGCAAATCCACTGTCGTATTGCTGGTCATCTTGGTCCAGGAAGTACCGTTGTAATGCGTATTTGATCCATTTGTACCAACTAAAAATAAATTTATCGAACTTAATCCCCACAACTCATTACCACCTCCAGAACGCTCCGATACATAATTCGTTGTCCATTCTACTCCATCCCAATGAGAATATGATCCAGTTATAGAGAATGTCCATATATCACTTTCACCAAACGAATAGATCGTATAGATTTCAGCGTGAACATTTTCTGAATTTCCAAAAATTGCTGTAGGAATTTTTTCATAAGCCCACATTACACCATCCCAATGCGCACAATTATATGGATTTTCCATATCAGGTTTACCTGTGCTGTCATTCAGATATATCTCTCCCACTGCCCAGGCATTATTTCTATCAAATACCCATACATCGCGTATTATTCCCTGAGCTCCAAGTGTATCCGGCGGCTGCCACTGTATTAAATGCGATGTTGTATCTAATTGCGTCGGCGGGCAGTTTATGCAGGATTCATCTTTATTACATCCGCTTAATATGAAAAAAACACATATCAATAAAAGGGTAAATAATAATCTATTCATGGAACCATCCTCAATATTAAGCCGGGTGAACACTGATTCAAATTATCATATTAACTGATTAGTATCAACAGTAGGTCGATTTTGCTAAGGACTTTAAATCGTCTACAGTAATCCGTCTCATTCTTGCTTCCGTTCTAATATTCCCTTAATATTTTATTAATGAATTTCATTTCGAAATCTTTTATCTATGATATTTGCAAAAGGACAACCATGAAAAAATTTTTTGTATTCATTTCACTTTCAATGATGGTAAATTTTTTATTTGCACAGACTGCAGAAACCATTGTATTAAATCCGCCTGTTATGGACAGAGGCACTTCGGTAATGAAGGCTTTATCGCTTAGGGCATCCGCAGTTGAATTCGACACGGCGGAGATCGGTATCCAGGATTTATCAGACCTTCTATGGGCAGCCAACGGGATAAACAGGCCTGAAGAAGGAAAACGCACTGCTCCTTCTGCGATCAATGCGCAGGATGTAGACATTTATGTTTTCATCAAAACCGGCGTCTATATTTATAATGCGAAAAAACATTCGCTCGGTCTGATAATTAGCAATGACCACAGGAATTTGATTGCCGACAGGCAGGCGTTTGTTACGAAAGCTCCTGTTATACTTCTTTTAGTATCGGATATTTCCAGGTTTAAATTCGACAACGACTCGCTGATAATGATATGGGCCGCAGAGGATGCGGGAATAGTATCTCAAAACATTTCGATTTTTTGTGCGTCGGCGGGACTTGCAACACGTCCAAGATATTTTATGAACCGGCAGGGACTCAGAGAACTGCTTAAGCTGAAAGACTCCCAGCACCTGATGCTGAACAATCCGGTATCTTACAAGAAAAGACAGGGCACTTGATCAGGGTATAGATTGTTCATCTCCCAGCAGTCTGTGAAGCATTGCAACAATCTCTGCCGTGTTGTAAGGCTTCTGAATAAAATTTTCGGCGCCTGATGCAATGATCTGTTCTTTGACATAGGGATGAAAATATCCGCTGGCAAGTATACCCTTAAGCTCCGGATTTATATCCCTCATCCTCAGAAAAGCATCCCAGCCGCCAAGATTAGGCAGGCCGAGATCTGAAAGAACAACACCTATTGAATCTTTATTTTTCGTATATACATCTACAGCATCCAGACCGTCGACCGCAGTCAGCACTTTAAAATCGTGCGCCTCCAGCATTGCTTTCAGCAGTTCGCGCAAACTCTCATCGTCTTCAACGACAAGGACCGTATCTTTTTTTTTCAAAACAATGCCTTAAGTTGTGATTATCAAACGACCAGGATTTCCTTGAATTATTTCTGACGGTTTAAAATGATGGAAGGCCGGCATTCTGAAACAATCCCTTTTTCAGAAATATTTTCCCTATACCTGGTAATT
>JAFGLB010000027.1 GCA_016928255.1 Bacteroidota bacterium | reverse complement strand
TGCTTCCTCCAGATCACCATTAACCTTCAAAGTGAAGGCGAGTTTTAAACGCGCTTCAGAAAATGCCTTTTTATCGCCGAATGCCGTTGCAGACGCCATTGCTTTTCTATACCAGGCAATTGCACGATCGACCATCTGAATTTTTGTGTAAAGAGCCCCGAAGTAAAATGCCATCCGTATTTCACCATGAACATCTCCTTCCCTGCGCATCAGTGTTGCAGCTTCTTCAGAAGTAGTAAGTGCAGTTTTGAATTCCCCGAGTTCCATTTCGGTTTGGACCAGGGACATCAGAGATTGAGTAAGCCGGTCATTGTTTTTTATTTTTTTAAACAGGCCGACGGCTTCTTCCAACAGCGGCTTGGCTTGTTTAAATGACCGTTCCTGAATAAGAGCAGCTGCTTTTTCGTAAATTTCGTTTGGATCCGTCAGCGGTTGATCGCCAAAGTCACATGAGAATGGAATAAGAATACAAAAAGCAAAAAGAAGTGATGTACGCTTCACAGAGGTTTTCCGATTCTTGATAAAATTTAACTGCCGGTCAACTCGACCGCCTTGTGAATATAAGAAACTCCCGCTTACACTTCAACAAAAAGATTGGTTTATGCAATATTATTCTTCAAAACGTTAAGAATATCATCCGCATTGTTGGATAAAATCCCGTCGACGCCATATGCACGCATTCGCCTGGCATCCTGTACCGAATTTAGCGTATAAACATAAACCGCTAAATTATGGTTATGCGCATCGTCGATCATGCGGCGGGTAATTTCACGTTTCGCACAGACAAAGACAGATGCCCCGACTTGCTCCGCAAGAACGGAAGGCAGCTGAAAAAAATCTCTTGTAAGATTATATAAAACACCTGTTATCAACGCAGGTTTCACCTTTTTCAAATTTGCCAGAATCCTGTGGTCAAAGGAAGAGACCATTACGCGATCCTCCATACCGCATTTTTGTATTACATCAAGCACTTTTTCTTCCAATAAACCCTGCGGTTCCCGGTGAAGCCAATCGGACTTTATTTCAACGTCAACCCATATCCTGCTGCCGATCTGCCTGAAGACTTCGTGCAGTGTCGGTATCCGCTGATCGGAATACATAGGATGGAACCATGAACCTGCATCGAACCTGCGAATTTCCTCTATCGTATAATTTCTAGCAAGGCCGTTACCCGTTGATGTACGCTGGAGTGTCCGGTCATGAAGGACAATTACTTCTTCATCTTTAGAAAGCCGCACATCCAGCTCGATCATATCGATGCCCGCTACACCGGCAGCCTGTTCAAACGACGCAAGCGTATTTTCCGGCGCCTTTGCCGAAATGCCCCGGTGTGCAACTATATACGGTTGTTTTTCATCAACAGGTTTCGGCCGGTAGAGCATCACTTCTTTCTGTCTTTGTAAATGGCATCCAGTATCAGTTTATGCACATAACCAATTTCGTCCATGCCGTCAATAGGGACAAGCCTGTTGGTTTTGCGGTAATACTCAATCAAAGGTTGTGTTTGCTGCTGATAAACTTCAAGGCGCCGGCGGACCGGTTCCGGTTTATCGTCGTCGCGCTGATAAATTTCGCCTCCGCATTGCGTACACGTTTTAAGATCCGCTTCAACTTTGGTAATTGTATAAATACGTCCGCATCCGCGGCATAAACGCCGCCGACTTAACCGATTGATTATCTCTTCATTATCAACGTCAAGACTAATGACATTATCAAGCTGAATTCCGAGTTTTTCAAAAAGAGCATCCAGCGCAGCCGCCTGGGGAATTGTCCTCGGGAAACCATCGAGTATAAAATTCTCTCTTGCCTCATCCGACCTGAGCACTTCTTCTATTAATCCGATCACGACTTCATCTGGTACTAAATTGCCGGCATCCATATAGGTCTTTGCTTTTAACCCAAGATTTGTTTTATTTTTCACAGCCTCCCGCAGCAGGTCACCGGTCGATATGTGAACCGAATGAAATTCTTCCACTAGTAATTTTGCCTGGGTTCCCTTGCCAACACCGGGAGGTCCAAAGAGTATTATTTTCATATTTGTTTTCTTTATAAGTTGATCATAATTGAATTAGAATTATACATATAATGTACGGTAATATTACTTTTAGACAAAATATTGTTGATGATTTTCTTTAAAAGCGGAAATATTCACCGGCAAAACCGCCGGCAATTTTCATCGACAAAGCACGGAATGAAGACGCTTAAAAAGAAATTGCTAAAAATCTGCCAGAACTAATTTTCAGCTGACTATACTGAATTTTAGAAAATATGTTATAGTCCTGCCCTGGTAATCTATACCTGGCGTAAACACCAACAGCGGCAGGCTCCCGATTCGTGCGCCGATTGATAAACCGCTGTGAAGTATGAATTCCAGGCCTGTATCTGTTGTTGATACATCTGTCCCGATCATCAACTGCAGGTAAGCACCTTTTATATTGGCAATTTTTCGATATGCGTTTACACCGAATATTACTGCGTCCACGGCCATATCTTTTCTAATCGTATCTATCCTGCGTTCCATGTCCGGCCGCGGAATATCGATAAGAGTTATTGATTTTGTTCTATAATGTTTATAACCGAGCGAAATCCCAATTGTGGGAGCGATCTTAGCGTCTTCCTGTTTGATTGGATAATAAGTGATTCTCGGTGTGAATATTTCATCATCATTAGTATCTTCAATTGATCTCCAATATGTAATTCCGGCGTCAAGAAATCCTTTATAAGAGATACCGGCATAAAAAATACTGCCGTTAATTTCTTTTCTCACGCTGATTCCTGCACCGCCTGCTATACCGTTCCGCCCTCTAAGGATATATTCACCTTGAGAGAAAGCGGAATGGCAAAATCCGATTGTCACCAGAAAGGAAACGATTAAACGTTTCATATTTTATTCCTTAATTTTTTAGATTCAATTACGGCAAGCTGCCCGCATGCGGCCTGTATATCCTGACCGGAGCTTCGCCGGACCATCACGGTTATTCCCGCTTCCCGAAGTGCACCGGCAAATGTTTCAATTTTCTGCGTCGGAGACGGCCTAAGAGACGCCCCTATTCCGTTTGGACTCATAAAAGAAATCGAATGGAAGGGGATAAGATTTACTTTACAGGGTATTCTCCTGCTAAGTTTTAAAAATGCTTTAATATCAGCCGGCGTATCGTTAAAACCGTCAAACATAATATATTCAAATGTAGGACGGCTGTGTTTTTTCTGATAATAATATTCCAGCGAATCGATAAGCATTTCCACGGGATATTTTTTTGTGATCGGCATAAGTTTTATGCGTTTTTCATTATCAAGAGAATGAAGCGACAGCGCAAGTTTGACAGTCCGTCCTTCATCGGCCATCTGGCGAATTTTATCTGCATACCCAGCCGTGGAAATCGTGATATGACGGGAGCCTATATTCAAACCCCGGTCGTCATTTATAATATCAATCGATTTCATGACGTTATCATAATTTAAAAACGGTTCTCCCATACCCATATAGACGATATTTGTTATTCTTTTAGGTGTAGTGCGCTGCACTTGAATTACCTGGTCAACAATTTCACCTGAAGTTAAATTACGAATAAAACCCATTGCGCCTGTAGCGCAGAATTTACAGTCAAGAGGACAGCCGACCTGAGTGGAGATACACAAAGTCAGGCGTTTGTCTTTTCCGTCTTTATTTTTTATTGAAGGTATTAAAACACTTTCTATTGCCAGATTGTCTTCAAGGCCAAAAAGGAATTTTATTGTACCGTCAGTTGATACACTTTCAGTAACGAGTTCAAGATTATTGATTGCAGCAGATGAAGCAAGGACACTGCGGAATTCCTTTGAAATATCCGTCATCTCGCTGAATTTCTGAGCAGATTTGGAATAAATCCAGATGTACAATTGCAGGGCGCGGTATTTCTTTTCACCCAGTTCTTCTACAAATTTCTGCAGCTCTGTAAGATCTAATCCTTTAAGGTTCTTCTTATTCATAATAAAAATTATCTTGTTCAGGAAAGATAGCAGGGCATCGGATAAAAGGCAAACGAAAGACGGCGGCCTGACATTCTTTTCTTACAGGTGCCGAAATATCCGCTGTAATTATATCCAGGCGGAAGATTCCAGATAACTCAGACCGGCCCTGCCATGTGGAGCGTTTTGTGCGACATCCCGCCGTTGTTTGGCGGGACAGTCACCCACATAAAAAAACCCCGCGCAATTCACATCACTC
>JAFGLB010000026.1 GCA_016928255.1 Bacteroidota bacterium | reverse complement strand
TAGAACGCCCTCGATGGGAACCCAAATCCTTGGTGAGACTATCCCTCCCTGAGTCTCATTACCTGTGTTGGCGCGCGGGATCGAGGACGTTTGCTATTTCCAATCTTCTTTATTACCAACACAAGGTAATTTTGCATCCCAACGAATAATACACAAAGAACAATAATACCGGGTATTAGATATATAAAAGATATTCACTAAAAGACAAAGAATTTCTTGTCGTATTTTAACAAGTTTGCTGTAAATTTTTGGTTACACGATTTTTTCGTCAAAAAAGAGGATTATGGATATATAGATTTCAATTTTTTAAAAAATTCTATCTATTAAAGTTTAGTAAATAAAAAAAAACCTAATCGGGCTGCAAGTTTTTTTATTATTGGTAAGTTTCACTATTTGATGGAACGGTGAACGAGGGTTGCCGAGGCTTGTGCAGTCGGCAGTATGATTACTTCTGCGATTTGTACATGGGCCGGTCTTGTTGCAGCGAAGAACACAGTATCTGCAATATCGTCAGGTGTCAGTGGAGACATATTCTGATATGTTTTTTTTGCTCGATCTTTATCACCGTGAAATCTGACTAAACTGAATTCTGTTTCGACCAGGCCGGGATCAATTGTACAAACACGTACGCATGAGTCCACAAGATCCATGCGCAATCCTTTGGTGATTGCATCGACAGCATGTTTGGTAGCGCAATAGACGTTGCCGCCTGTATAAGCTTCATGGCCGGCAATAGAACCTATGTTTATTATAGTTCCATAATCTCGTTCGACCATACCCGGTATTATTGCGCGGCTCACATACAGTAATCCTTTTAGATTTGTATCAATCATTTCTTCCCAATCTTCGATTTGTCCTTCGTGCAGTTTTTGAAGTCCGCGGCTCAATCCTGCGTTGTTGATAAGAATATCAATTTTATGCCATTTTACGGGCAGTTTTTGAACGAAATTGTTTACTGCCTGCAGGTCTCTAACATCAAGCTCGTCAAAAAATATTTCTGTACCGAAACGTTTTCTTAAATCTTCAGCGATTGTTTCAAGACGGTCTTTGCGCCGTGCAGCGAGAATGAGTCGAAATCCTGATTCTGCAAACTTATATGCACATGCACGCCCGATACCGCTGCTGGCACCTGTAATAAAGACGAGTGATCCTGATGATATTGTCATGCTTAAACTTCTAAAGATTAATTTTTATTAAGAATTAATTTGTATGGAAAAAATACAAAGCGGTGCAACTAATGTCAATAAAGCGCAAAAGAATAAATTGTTCTCAATAATCACTTTTATTTGAACGTAAACGGGGATTATTTTGGCAGTTTGCAGAAAGTTATTGATTTCAAATTCTTAAAACCTGAAAAATTTAAGTTTTATGATTTTTTAACGGCAAAAGTCATGTATGCTTTACTTGCTTTATAGGTTTGAATTGCTTATCAATACAATCCGTTATCTTCAGTATAGTCATTATTCTTAAACAAGGTGTTCTGTATGAATAGTACACTTTTTGACCTTTCAATCATCAATTTTGCCCCTTTTGCTCAATTTTCAGAGTAAAATACGACATAACTTGTAACGAAATCGTTACAACCAATTTGTTAAAATACGACAGATAAATTGTTAACGAAAAAGTAACTTCCTAGAGCAAATTACGTTAACCATATTTGCTTACTGCAAAAACGGCATTATGTAAAAACCGATCGACATATGTAGACCCTTTAATCATCACAGATACTCTGTGAGCATAGATTCTTGAGTTGTATAGAAGGAGTTCAGCATGTCTATTATTTACAAAAAACGGAAAAGCCGTCCCCCGCCTGGATAGATCACTATTGTCCAGTACAAATAATTCATCCAAAAACATTTTCTATCACAAATTATAAAGGAGACTAAAATGTCTTTAAGGAATATTGTTACAGTTCTCGCGATTATTTTATCGGTCGTAGTTACAATTATTGTTAATCCCTTTTTTAACCAATCGGCAAAGGCAGAACAATTAAATTCAAAGGACAATAATTTTCAGCTTAATCCAGCAAAGAATGCAGTCGAATTAACTAAAAACTACATGCGTATTAATGCATCACAGGATGTAATTGTGCAGAATTTCGGCAAAGAGCTTGTTGAAAAAATTCTTGCACAGCCGGGTTGTGTCGGTGTGAGGTTATATTACGGCAAACATGCAGATGGTAAATCCGGTGTAATAATTGTAGGAGTAGATAAGAATGGAAAAGATATGATTACGGGTGTTATCGCAAAACCGGCAATTATTTGTCCACCCTACTGTGATGGTTTAATTTAATAAATAATGCTTGAAGACTATTCATTCTATAATTTTAAATAATTACATTATGAATGAGGTCATAAAGAAATTATTCAAAACAGTTAAGGTCTGAAGCCGATATAGAGGGCAACTAAACGAGAGGGATAACAGTACTTTTATTTGGCTAATATTGCTTAAGCTGGTAAATGCAGAAGCGATTTCCGTAGATGATGCATTATCCAATACTTACGTATATTTCAATCTTCAGCGCGGTGCTACCGTTCGCGATTGGTATATACCGCTGGCGATATGAAAGCCGAGAACTGAGAATTCTTGTTACTTATCTGTTTTTTTGCCTTACAGTAGACATCCTTTCTATGTGGTTCATCAGGAATTATTGGATCACATTGGCCCTTATGCATTTATTTTTCCTCATCGAATGCATATTTATATTGTCTATTATTATCTGTTTGCAGGAATCTACCAAAAATAAAAAAATGTTTGCTATGTTTCTGTCGGCATATGTTTTGTTCTGGCTCATTGCTAAGTTAACATTTGAACCTCTTAATGGTTTATATTCGCTGACAGCAACCATATCGTCAGTTCTTCTGGCTCTCAGCGCGGGGTATACCCTGTTTATCGTGATTGGTAATCGAATGCAGTCTTTATTCAGTGCTCATAGTTTTTGGATTCTACTTTCATTTATTATAATCTATGCGGGTACGCTGATACTATTGTCCTTACAGGGAATTCTTGTCAATTATTCACGCGAAGATTTATTCCTTGTTGAATCCATTAATTGGAGTCTTAAAATCGTTTTTAATATACTTGTTACAATAGGATTTCTATGTCCCCAGACTCAACAGTGATAATATTGGCGGCTTTCAGCGTTACTTTTGTTGTACTCGGATTGTTTACATTCTCCGTTCTTATGATGATTCGCAACCATAAGAAAGTCGTGGCAGCCCAGAGAGAGAGAATCCGCCAGATGCAGCTGTTCTCAGAAAAACTGCAGTCAGCACGGGAAGAAGAACAAAAACGAATTGCACGCGAATTGCATGACGAACTAGGCGGGACATTGACAAGCATTAAATATGATCTATTGTGGCTTGAGCAGCGAACTTCGGTACAGGGTGAAGTTGCACAGCGTTTTCAAATTATGCGTGATCTGATCGATTCAACAACAAAGGTTGTTCAGCGCATATCTGCAGAATTGAGACCTAAAATTTTGGACAGCTTCGGACTGGCTGTAGCGCTTGAATGGCAGACAAATGAATTTAAAAAACGCACAGGCGTTGATGCAAATTTTCAGAAATTGTCTGAACTTCCACCCATCGATGAAAATGTAACGACCGGCGTTTACCGGATAGTGCAGGAATCTCTGACAAACATTGCACGTCATGCACAGGCGACATCGGTAGAGGTAAAGCTGGAACTTCAAAATGATATGATCCATGTAGAAATTATAGATAACGGCAAAGGATTTGATAAAGCATTGCTGCAGCACCCAGACTCTCTGGGGTTGCTGAGCATCAGAGAACGCGCAAGGATGATAGGCGGAACTGCAGTGATAGACGGAAGTCCGGGAAAAGGAACAAAGGTTGCTCTGGATACTCCTCTGCATTATAAATCTTTTTCTCAAGCGAAGGATGATTTGACATGAGAGTGCTTGTGGTCGATGATCATGAGTTTACACGTGAAGGAATTATTCGCATCCTGACGGACAATTTTTCAATATCAAAGATAGTTCGTGCAGGAACGTACGAGAGTGCACTGGAAGAAATTCAGAATACAAAATTCGATCTTATGATACTTGACGTAAACCTGCCGGGAAAGAGTGGACTTGAACTACTTTCAACGGTAAGGAGCATGCAGCCGAACGTACCGGTGCTTGTTCTGAGTATGGTCCCTGTTTCGCAATATGCGCGCCGGGTATTACAGGCAGGCGCGACTGGATATATGACGAAATCGGAACCTGCTGAAGAATTCCTGAAAGCTGTTAAAGCAGTTTCCCAGCGCTTAAAATATTTTAGTCCCGAAGTGCAGCAGGAAATTCCCGAACTTATTGATGAATCGATAAGCAAGCCGAAACATGAGAAATTATCCGATCGTGAGTTTGATATTTTAAAAAGAATGTCAGACGGAAAAAGTTCAAAAGAAATTGCGGCAGAATTCAATATCACAGTAAACACGGTCAATTCGTATCGCAAAAGGATTATGTATAAGCTTCATTTAAAAACCAATGCCGACATAATTAAATATGCTTTTAAAAACAGGCTCATAAAATAATCCAGGTTATTATCCTTACCCTCATTCTTCAAAACGTTCTTTCAAAAAAATCGATCAGGCTGTAAAAATGAAAAAAATAAAAACAAGAGTACACAAACAGCCGGTTTATGCTGCAATCTTGCTGTCTCTTTTTCTTCTGCAGGCGGCAGCATCTCAGGATCAAAGAAGACAGCGTGGAATTTCCGGCTCGTGGCTTATTCAACAGATAATTCCCAGTTATTCATGGACAAGTTTTCCGCAAAGAACAAATTTTGCTTTCGAATGGGAAGCCGCACCGGTCTTATTTTCTTTTAACATGAATAAATTAAATCCGAAATGGCATTATTTCAAGGTAACCCAGCCGGAAAGATTTACAGGGTCGATTGAATTAGTATCATCGGTTCAATTGTATACAAGCAAAGTCGGGACAAGTTATTGGGGATTTTCCGGTCAAATACTGGCACATCTGCCTCTGATTGAATACGGCGAATACATGGGCCTTAATTTTGGTGCTGCCAGATATTGGTTTGCAGGGACATCATCAAATTTTATCGTAGGCGGATTTTCAACACTGTTCGGATTTCTTCACTGCAATGTAAAATATTGTCCCTCCGACGAAATCTGGATGTATTCAATCGATTTCAGGTTCTTTTAAAACATCCTATGATTTCCAGAAATAAAAAGTCACGACTCCTCTTCTTATTGTCTTTTGCTTTATACTGTCTGGTTTTTATTTCGGGATGCAATTCTTTTATCGGCAGATTTGTTGTACAATCGATTGTACAGCTTCCTGTATCTCCCGATACAATATCAAATAAGATTGAACATCCCGTTTTTCCGCGGATAGGACTGTCTGTTCTTTGGGTGGGACATTCGACATTCCTGATTCAAATCGGCAATAAAACTTTTTTAACCGATCCGAAATTTATGAATACGGCAGGCATGATATCGAAGCGCAGAATAGAACCCGGCATTAAGATATCATCAATCGAACGTCTGGATTATATTCTCATATCGCATCTCCATTTTGACCATTTGTGCTATGGCAGTTTATCGCTTCTGCCGAAAACCTCAGTCTTGCTGCTGCCGCCCGGAGGTATCGAATATATGCCGGAATTCGGTTTCTCTGATTACTGCGAAATGAATTTATGGTCTGCATATAATGCCGATGGATTGAAGATTACTGCAGTTCCCGCCAGACATTTTAACGGGAGATACGGATTTGATGTGCCGTTCTTTGAATACGATACGTTCGTCGGATATATCATAGAATACAAGAGTAAAACTGTCTTCTTCGCCGGCGACACGGCTTATGATGACGAGATATTTAAAAATATCGGCAGTAAATTTTCAATTGATGTAGCTTTGATACCGATAGCACCTGTCGAGCCGCGAAATTTTATGAAGCGTGTTCATACGGATCCGAATGAAGCGCTTCAGGTTTTTGAAGATTGCAGGGCGAAGATTATGATACCCGCACATCATCGTACGTTTGTACAGGGGACAGATTCATCACTGACGTTTGCCGAAGATCAGTTGAGAATACTCATTCAAGAAAGGCAGATCCAGGATCGTGTAAAGATCCTAAAAATTGGTGAACAGTGTGTAATTATGCCTTAAGTTCCCCTCAAAATATAGTGCAAATCTTTTTTATTCTTTTTCTCCTAATTAAATTTTTTATCTGATTTACTTCTACGATTCTATTTCATATTTGACCTTTTTACATTAAATTGTACTTAATACACTTTTCATTTACTCGGCAATTAAATGTCTTTTAAGCAATTTTAGGAATCCAGATGTCAAAGCGCGAAGATATCAAAAAAGTATTAATAATCGGATCGGGACCAATCATAATCGGACAGGCATGTGAATTTGACTATTCGGGAACGCAGGCATGCAAAGCACTGCGTGCAATGGGGTATAAAATTGTTCTGGTCAATTCAAATCCGGCCACAATAATGACTGATCCGACAATGGCGGATGCAACATACGTTGAACCGCTGAATGAATACGCGCTTACTGAAATTATTAAAAAAGAAAGACCCGATGCGCTTCTTCCAAATCTGGGAGGACAAACCGGCCTGAATTTGTCTTCAACTCTGGCTAAAAAAGGGATTCTGGAAAAGTACGGCGTTAAAGTAATAGGTGTCAATATTGATGCAATTGAGCGCGGCGAAGACCGGACCGCATTCAAGGAGACAATGACAAAACTCGGCATTGATATGCCGAAGAGCAAAGCGGTTAATACAGTTGAAGAGGCGGAGAAGGCTGCGGAGGAACTGGGATATCCGGTTGTAATACGCCCGGCTTATACAATGGGCGGTACGGGCGGCGGACTAGTATATAATATTGAAGAATTGCGAACTATCGCGGCCCGCGGATTAGCTGCAAGTCTTGTCCATCAGATCCTGGTTGAGGAATCCGTACTCGGCTGGGAAGAACTTGAACTCGAGGTTGTTCGCGATGCCAAGAATCAGATGATAACCGTCTGTTTCATTGAAAATGTGGATGCGATGGGCGTGCATACCGGTGATTCATACTGTACCGCGCCGATGTTGACAATTTCTCCCGAGCTGCAGAAAAGACTTCAGAAATACTCTTACGATATCGTGGAAGCTATAGAGGTTATCGGCGGAACAAACGTCCAGTTCGCGCATGATCCGAAAACGGACAGAGTCGTGGTGATAGAAATCAATCCGCGTACGTCTCGTTCTTCCGCTCTTGCATCGAAAGCGACAGGATTTCCGATTGCCCTGGTATCTTCAATGCTTGCAGGCGGATTGACACTCGACGAAATTCCGTACTGGCGGGACGGCACCCTCGATAAATACACGCCGTCAGGTGATTATGTGGTCGTAAAATTTGCCAAGTGGGCATTTGAAAAATTCGACGGCCTGGAAGATAAACTCGGTACTCAGATGAAAGCCGTCGGTGAAGTCATGAGCATCGGGAAAAATTATAAAGAAGCTTTCCAGAAGGCAATTCGTTCGCTTGAAACCGGACGATACGGACTGGGTTTCGCCAGGGATTTCAACAGGAAAACACTGGAAGAATTAATGAGCATGCTTCAATATCCTTCCAGCGAACGTCAATTCATTATGTATGAAGCGCTGCGGAAAGGCGCGGATGTACAGGAATTATCAAAGAAGACAAGCATAAAACCCTGGTTCATTGAACAGATGAAAGAGCTTGTTGAATTGGAAGAAAAGATTTTCGGTTACAAAGGAAAAGAACTTCCGGACGATCTGTTTATCAAAGCGAAAAAAGACGGATTTGCCGATAAATATATTTCCAAGCTGCTATCCTGCCCGGAAAAAGACATTCGTTCAAAAAGAGTCTCGCTTAAAATAAACGAATCATGGGAACCGGTTCCTGTAAGCGGTGTAAAAAATGCGGCATATTATTTTTCCACTTATAATGCACCGGATAAAGTACCGGTCAGTACCAGGAAGAAGATAATGGTGCTTGGGGGAGGGCCGAACCGCATCGGACAGGGAATAGAATTTGATTATTGCTGTGTGCATGCGGCATTTGCTATAAGGGATGCCGGGTATGAATCGATTATGGTGAATTGCAATCCGGAGACGGTTTCAACCGATTATGATACTTCCGATAAATTATATTTTGAACCGCTTACCGTCGAAGATGTGTTGAGCATTTATGAGAAAGAGAAACCTGATGGAATAATTGTTCAATTTGGGGGTCAGACTCCTCTGAATATTGCAGGTGATCTGGCAGCGGCCGGCGTTAAAATTCTGGGAACAAGTGTCGATGCCATAGATCTTGCTGAAGACAGGGACAGGTTCCGCCAGGTGATGAAAAAACTGGGAATTCCCGAACCGCAGTCGGGAATGGCAAGCACAATGAAAGAAGCGCTTGAAATAGCCGGACAGATCGGTTATCCACTTATGGTGCGGCCTTCTTATGTTCTGGGCGGAAGAGGAATGAAAATTGTTCTTGATGAAGAAATGCTCCGGCAGTATGTTGCGGCTGCGGTTGATATTTCGCCGGAAAGGCCCATACTTATCGATAAATTTTTAGAAAATGCAGTTGAAGCAGAAGCCGATGCAATCTCGGACGGCACTGATGCATTTGTTCCGGCCGTGATGGAGCATATTGAATATGCAGGTGTACATTCGGGCGACTCCGCTTGTGTTATTCCTCCGGTCAATATTCCAGAAAAGCACCTGAAGACGATTTATGACTACACAAAAAAGATCGCTATTGAGTTAAAAGTTGTGGGATTGATGAATATTCAATATGCCATATGCAGCGATAAGGTGTATATACTTGAAGCAAATCCCAGGGCATCGCGTACAGTTCCGCTTGTATCAAAAGTATGCAATATTCCGATGGCGACAATAGCCACACAAATCATGCTTGGAAAAAAACTTTCAGAGTTTGGATTAACAAATAAAAAATTCGGACATTTCGGCGTAAAAGAATCGGTATTTCCGTTTAACATGTTTCCAGACGTTGATCCGGTGTTGGGCCCTGAAATGCGGTCGACGGGCGAAGTGCTTGGAATGGCTGATACCTTTGGACTGGCATATTATAAATCACAGGAAGCGACACAAATGTGCCTCCCGCTTTCAGGCAACGTGTTGATTACAATTGCTGACAGGGACAAGGAAGGAATTCTTGAACCGGCGAGGCAATTCCAGGAAATGGAATTTACGATCCTTGCTACTCAAGGCACCTGCATCTTTCTAAACAGCCATGGAATTAAAGCCCAGAACATAAAGAAGGTATACGAAGGCAGGCCGAATATTGTAGACGCTATCAAGAACGGCGAGATTCAGCTTGTTATAAATACACCCGCAGGAAAAATGAGCGAGTATGATGATTCGTACATCAGGAAGAACGCCATCAAGTATAAGATTCAATACATTACTACTACTTCTGCTGCTCTCGCCGCTACGATAGGAATAAGGGAAAGACGTAACGGTGCATATATGGTGAAATCACTGCAGGAATACCATGCCGAAATTAAGTGAATAAAAGAATGATAAATTCCGGTTATTAAATGCAATACCTGGGAGGGGAAGTAGGATTCTACTTGCGGTTAAAATAACTATTCAAATGGAACATTGCATAAAACGCTCCACCGAGTATCAGTCCGATTACGGGAACAATTAATCCGCATGCGATTTCATATCCATGCGGTGTCTCGGGCGAAAGCCTTATTGCTATATATGACGGTACTCCACCCATCAAAAATGCCGCAATGAATGTGACAATTCTGTTCTTCCTTGACAGGCCGTGATAAAAAAATAAGCTGGCTACAAGGCCGTCAAAAAAAGGGATATGTCTTGATTCCTTTTGGCTCCATGTATTCCAAAGCCACATAAGATAAAGTGCGATTACAGTGCAGACGATGCAATACCATCCCAGGAAGAGTATCCAGTAGATATCGGTAGGTGTTCTATCAGTCGGACTTATCTGTGCCAGCTGTATTCGGTGCAGGCATAATACACCCACCGTCCACGCCGAGAGCAAAGCCATTGCTATGCGGGAACGTTCAACGGAACGGCCGTGAAGCGCTGTCTTCAAGTCCTGATAGCGTTGAACAAGAGTGGGAAAAATTTTTCGTTTTGAAAAGTACCTTTCCGCAATGCGCATCAGGTATAATAAAACCAGCACAACGATCACGAAAAGTGCAAGCGTCATAAGTACCCAGTATGACCGGGCAAAGAAGATGATCAATCCTACAAGTATCAGAAGGACCTGGAACTCTTCGCGGTGATACCATGTAAAAGGGAGCAATTTCTGTTTATGGCCGGGTTTTAGCATTTTATTACCATTTATACCTGGGCTCCGCCGTTAAAATATAATTCTGCAATTTCAGAAAGCCGCCGAGGATTGAAATAAGCGCCTTCGAGCTTGCGCAATTCCGAGATTTTTGCTTCGACTTTCATGAAAGGATAGAGTATTTCTGTGCCGTCCTGGATTTTTTTTGTTGTTCTGCATATCAGAAAATATGTCTCATAATGCGGACTGTAGGGTTTCAGCCATGGTTTCGCATTTAAAATTTGAAAGAAGTCGTATATTTGCCGGTTCAGCCTCAACACGGCGGTATCGTCTTTCAGATTTTCTTCGTTTAATTCTGGGAAATCGATATGGAGAGCAAGCCTTTTCTTATCGGGATCTATTCTTGCTTCTTTAACCTTTTCAAATAACGGTTGCGAAGGATGGATATGCTTTCGACACATTTCGATTATATCGATGCCGACACCTTTTCGCAGGAGCTCAAGTTGAGCTTTCTGTTCTTTTTCCTTATCCAAATTTGCCTGCAGTTGTGTTCGTTCTTGTAATAAAGCTTCTTTTTTTGGTTTTTTTTCTTTTTTTTGCGTTCACGTTCCTTCTGCATTAAATCCAGAATATCGAGTCTGCGCTGTTCGGAACGGCGGAATTGAAGCGCCTCTTTCCAGAAATCCATCGTTTCGTCATAACGCAGTTCATATCTCGACTGCATATAGAAATAGAATATATATGCGCTGAGCAGAACTAAAAAAGTCAGTATAAAGATGTCGGTCAGGCCCTTTTCAGTTAAAACCTGAATAAATAGCAAATAGATACCGAAAAACCATGCCAGAATTGAAAAAAGGAAAAACCATGCTGCAATACCGGCAGTTATTGATTCGTCTGTACTGACAGGCTTTTGCATCCATATTTTTGAAATACGCCGGAGCTGCAGCCAGGAAAATATAAAAACAACAGCAGAAATTGGTGAAATAGTATTCATGATCAGTCGTGGATTAAATATACTTTGTTCCGGTCTCCGCCAAAAAAACATCGGGGTATTCCATTATATAAAAAAGGAACACCCCGGCTTAAGTAATAAATAGAATTGTATCATAGCAGATGACTGCAGGACCGGTTTTCGAAAAAATCCATATTAAGCATATCGCTTAACTGCTTTACTTAAAGCTTGCAACAGCTCTTTCAACGGTTTCGTAGGTCTTAAACACTTTTACCAGCTGTGTTATGGCAAATAAGCTTTCCACTTTTTCCGTAATATTTGCCAGGCGTAAATCGCCCGATTTATTTCGAACGGAAGTTAATGCGGCGATTAGAGTACCCAGGCCCGTACTGCTGATCCATCGTACGCCTTTCATATCGACGACGATCTTTGTAAACCCTTCCTGCAGAAGGCCGTATATCTTATCGCGAAGATTTTCAGTATCGGGCTCTCCCATTAAATTACCTTTTAAGCTTAAAACAGCAACAGTGCCGTGCATTTTTTCTTTAATTGTCATAAATATTCCTTTGTACGATACTAATGGTTAGTTAATATGCTTAATATAATGAAATTATACATCCTTTTTGACGGAATGTCAATGTCAATATATTTACCGGGTATTTTATTTTCACACAGAAAAATTGGTTTGATGCCGACTTATTTGTATTATTACGAAAAATAACCTGTTTTAAAGAAAGTATTGTGTAATAATATTTGATCACTCTAATCCATATTAAAACTCTCGACGAGCCGGAATTAATTCCTTACCGCACCTTGCGCCGGCCGGTTGAGCACTTTCATCAGGGAATGTTTATAGCGGAAGGAGAAAAGGTTGTCAGACGGCTGCTGGAAAGTAAACTTTACGTTTTATCCGTGCTGATAACACCTGAGAAATTGAAACATTATGAAGAATCAATTGCGGCCCGCGCTGAAAATATTAAAGTTTTTGTTGCAGAGAAGAGTTTATTGGAGACAATAGTGGGATTTAACCTGCATCAGGGAGTAATGGCGCTGGGAAAAATTCCCGTTCAGGCAAGTCTTGAATCAGTATTGTCAGAATCCATGCCGCCGTATTTATTCGTAGCGATAGACGGACTGACAAATTCCGAAAATATTGGCGTGCTTGTCCGTAATTGCGCAGCTTTTGGTGTGCAGGCTGTTCTTGCAGGCGAGACTTCCAGCAGTCCGTATTTAAGGCGGGCAGTAAGAAATTCGCTGGGAACAGTATTTAAAATCCCTGTTGTGCACTGTGAAAATCTTGCCCATACTCTACAGGCACTCAGATACGAACACAAATTTGAAATTATCGCTGCTCATCCACACTCTGAAAAATGCAGTATACAATCTGTTGATTTTACCGGCAATTGCTGTATCGTTTTCGGAAGCGAAGGCGAGGGGATTTCTCAAAAGGTTCTTTCTGCATGCGGTATTGCGGCTGCAATTCCAATGCAGATGGGAGTTGATTCGTTAAATGTGGCGAATGCGAATGCAGTCTTTCTCTACGAAGCGGCAAGACAAAGAAATAAACTCTAAAATGATACAGTCAAAAGCCGATTATTGAATCTTAAAATCGACTGACAACTGGGTTTTTTCCCAGGAAAATTTCAAAATGCCTGATTTTTCTCCGCTGCGCTCCAATGTTATCGTTAACCTCTCGACTTTATCAGCAAGTATCTTCTTCTTCATTGCAATTCTAGCCAGGTCGAGTTTTTTATTGTATACGGTTCCCCACTGCCCTGTCTGCTTGTTAATAATGAGTTTCCATTGTTTTGATGATGGTATCGAATAAAGAGTATAAGACCCGCGCGGAATTTTCATGTAACCAATCGTCAAATCTGCCTGTGTAGTAAATGAAGTCGCGGCATTGGCTCCTGTACGCCAAACCTTGCCGTATGGAACCACACCGCCCATAATTTTTCGTCCTCTCATAGAAGGACTGCCGTAGTTTACCGATATCTGTTTTCCGTCTAAAGTAATTTCTGATGAATCGCGGGGACTCGGCACCAGCGGCTCGCTGCTGACATGAAAAGGAATCGAAAAGGATGTATTCTCCCATTCGATTTTTAATATCCCATAATTATTATCATTCTTTTCCATTTTAATTGAAAGATCTTCAACGGGGATTTTCAATTTTTTCACAACCATATCAACACGCGCAAGATCGAGCTGTGGATTGTAATCTATTCCCCATTGTCCCGTCTGTTTGTTTATTATCAGCTTACAGCGTTCTTCAGTTGGTAGAGTATAAATCGAATATGATCCGCGCGGGACAAGCGCCCCGTCAACTTCAAGATCTGCTTCAGTTGTAAGTATAGTGGCTGCTCCGGCTCCGGTACGCCATATTTTGTAATAAGGTACAAAAGAACCGAATATTTTTCTTCCGCGTGCTGAGGGCTTTCCGTAATTAATTGTTATTGATTTTCCGTTAAATATCGATTTAACGGAATCGCGGGGACTTACAACCGGCTTTTGCGCCTGGGTTTTAATGCAAAAGCCCAAAACAAATATTAATAACCAGAAGATATTCCTTGAGACTATATGTCTGCTATTCTGAGTAATCATTTTTTACTCGATAGTTCTTTTTCCGCTGATAAATATGCATCAAATGTCGAATTATCAAAGCATATAACTATTACACGTTCAAGTTTGATATTAGTTACAAGCTCATGATAAATTTCTTTAAGTGCAATCCGGGAAGCCCTGTCTACCGGAAATCGGTATACACCTGTACTGATTGAAGGGAAAGCTATCGATTTTATGCCGTGTTTTCCTGCAAGTGTGAAACAACTCCTGTAACATTTTGCCAGCAAAGCATCTTCGTTATTGGCACCCTCTTGCCAGACCGGGCCGACTGTGTGTATAACATAATTTGCCGGAAGGTTATAGCCTTTCGTGATTTTTGCACTTCCTGTTTCACAGCCTCCCAGAGTACGGCATTCTTTCAGAAGTCCTGGCCCTGCTGCGCGGTGAATCGCACCGTCAACTCCCCCTCCGCCCAATAATGAATTATTAGCCGCATTGACAATGGCATCGACTGTCTGAGTTGTAATATCGCCTTGAACAATAGATAAACGGGAATATGTTTTACTGTCTGTCTGCATTCAGTTATTGCTTTAAATGCCTCTTTGGTTAGATTTCCGATTTCTTCCTGAGCTTAAACAAAGATAGAAATCGAAAATCTATCTTGTTTCTGGCAATCCCGGTTCCATCGCTCTGGCGACGATGATTCCTGTATCTTTCTTTATCCTGCTTAAATATTCCCAAAGCGGTACATCGGTAATCTGTACTTTAGAACCTGGTATTGGAGCATGCATCATATGCAGTTTATTGTTTTGAAAAACGGCTATCCCTGTATGCGTGCAATCCAATCCTTTAATATTTGTTGTTATGCCGATTATATCGCCGTTTTTGATGCGCGACGAGAATTTTTTTATCTTTGATTTTGGAATGCAGTACATTGTACGCCGGCTTATTTCCTTTTCCTGGCCGGCAATGACGTTAATGAATTCGGGATTCTCTTTCAGTTTAATATAAGATTCTGCATGTCCGGAAATAAAATTGATTTTCTTTTTAAACCGCACTCCCCCAATTTCTTTCGATATGTTTTTCAACACGCCTTTTTTTTCGTTGTCGTGGAAATAGTCCGATGTGTAATGAAGTCGGCTCGGATACCTGTCAATAATGCCGCCGCGGTAGCGGACGAACTGCAATTCCTTTTTAAAATCCTCGAATGTCATTTTATTCTTCTTTATGCAGCGGGCAAGGACAAGAGAATTTTCATAAAAAGTCACGCAATCGAATGCCTGCAGGTTTACAACAAGCCGTTCATCACCAGGGACTTCAAGAGTGCCTGCTGAATAATCGGTACCTATGAATGATCCGGCAATTTCGACGATGATTTCATTGATCGGCTTATCTGCAAGACAAGTTGAACGGGCATTATCAAATATTTTCTTACAGATTAATTCATCGATGTCATAAAGTATTTCTGCAGTATCGGTTTTATCTCCGGTATAGAGAGAAGGAAGGAAATAAATTGCTGAAAAATATTTCAGAAAATTCCGGCGATTCATTATTATGCTTTCAGCTTGAAAGGAATAATTCCCTTTGGAGAAATCTTAAAAAGGCGTATCATCAATGCCGGTTTCAGCGGGTAATAAAGCTTCCGGCCTGAACGCCAGGCGGTTTTCAAACCGTGCATACTGCTTAATGAACTGCAGTCTTACGGTATCCGTAGGCCCGTTACGCTGTTTCCCGATTATAATTTCGGCCAGACCCTCTGTTGCCTCACCATCCTGTTCCTGAATGCCGAACATTTCGGGGCGGTGTACGAACATAACCACGTCTGCATCCTGCTCGATTGCTCCGGATTCACGCAGATCAGAAAGTGCCGGACGCTTGTCGTTTCTTGATTCAACCGAGCGGTTTAGCTGTGACAACGCAACGACGGGAAGGTTCAGTTCTTTTGCAAGTGCTTTTAGTGAACGGGATATTGCGGAAATTTCCTGTTCGCGGCTCTGCACGTTTCTTGGGCCCTGCATCAGCTGAAGATAATCCACGATAATTAATCCGATATTGTGCTCGACCTTTAACCGGCGTGCTTTGGCGCGCAGTTCAAGAACACCCAGTCCCGGCGTGTCATCTATAAACATTTTGGTTTTATATAAACGGCCGACGCTGGTACTTAGCTTTTTCCATTCATCCTCGGGCAGGCGTCCGGTACGGACTTTATGCGCATCAACGCGTGCTTCGGCGCACATCAAGCGCATCACCAGCTGCTGTGTAGACATTTCAAGGCTGAATATACCGATCGCAAAATCGTGCATTACAGATGCGTTGCGCGCGACAGATAATGCAAACGCGGTTTTACCCTGCGACGGGCGGCCGGCAATTATTATAAGGTCTGACGGCTGGAATCCGCCTGTGAGGGAATCAAGGTCTGCGAACCCGGACGGCACGCCGGTCACACCGCTGTGTTTGCCGTGAATACTCTGAAGCAGATCCATCGTTTTATGCACCGCAGTGTTCATTGAAACGAAGCTTTTCTTCATTCGTTTCTCTGAGATATCGAATATCTTTTGTTCAGCTTCATCGATCAGGTCGAGAGCATCTTCAGTTTCGCTGTACGCGCGGTTTATCACTTCGGAAGATGAATGAATAAGCTGCCGCATAAGCGCGCGCTCGAGTACAATATGTGCATGGTATTCTATATTTGCGGCGCTGGAGACTTTAGTAGTGAGTTCAGTGAGATAGTATTCACCGCCTATTTTTTCAAGTTCGCCCCGCCGCCTGAGTTCCTCGGTCAATGTAATAAGGTCGACCGGTTCGCTTCGCTCAAATAACGACATTATTGCACGGTATATGCTTTGATGAGAGGGTTTATAAAAAGATGTATCGTCGATTACTTCGATAGCTTTGGCTATTGCATCTTTTTCAAGAAGCATAGCTCCGATAACCGAAGCTTCAATATCGGTTGCCTGCGGAGGCACGCGTCCCTCGGTTGAAACCGGCTGAGGTGCATTGAAATCGATTATTTTTCGCGGGTCTGCCATACTGCCTGCTCCTTTACTGCGGAAATAATACACAGTAAAATTATACAATCATTAATATAAAACATCAATATTCAATAACCAAAAACACAAACAATATTCAAAAAACAAAATACAAATATCGAATATTAAT
Organism: Bacteroidota bacterium; assembly: GCA_016928255.1. Classification (GTDB taxonomy): domain Bacteria; phylum Bacteroidota; class Ignavibacteria; order UBA10030; family UBA10030; genus Fen-1298. The sequence continues at coordinate 4,145 of JAFGLB010000026.1, read as the reverse complement.
TGTTGGAATTCTTTTTAATATTGTGATTTGTAATTTGGATTCAAATTCTTACCCTTTATTTCTTCGTACAGTTTTCTGAATTTTTGAACGTCTTCCCAGCATGGCCTCTTCCAATTCGGATTTCTCAGCAATGCAGCAGGATGAAATGTGACCATCAGAGGAATTCCTCTGTAGTCATGCACTTTGGTACGCATAACTGCCAGAGAAGCATTTATCTTTAAAAGTGACTGTCCCGCAATACGGCCGACGCAGAGAATAATTTTCGGATTAATTAATTCAAGCTGTTTCCAGAGATACGGTTCGCATAACTCGACTTCCTCCGGCTGCGGATCTCTGTTGTTGGGCGGACGGCATTTAAGGATATTGCAGATAAAGACTTCTTCGCGTTTAAAATGTATCGATTCGAGAATTTTAGTCAGCAGCTGCCCGCCCCTACCCACAAACGGTTCGCCCTGTGCATCTTCTTCGGCTCCAGGTGCTTCGCCGACAACAACAACTTCTGCTTTTGGATTTCCTGCGCCAAACACAAAGTTGGTCCGTGTTCCGCTCAATCCGCACTTTGTGCAGGTATTAATTGCCTGATTCAGAAGGGGAATACTTGCTGCGGATGTCCAGGATTCGGCAGGATAATCAAGATTAAACTTGTTTTTATTAACTTTTTTAGTATCTCCAAACATATCTATTTCCGGTTCTCGCAGCATAGTTAAGTTTTTATCAGTAGAAATTGGTTTCTCTTTTTCGATAATCTGCTCTTCTTTTGGAGTTTCTACAGCAGCTCTGGAAACCAGCAGTGAATCACCATAAAGTTCCGCCTGCTGTCTTAGAAAACGCTGAGTATCTGACAGCAATGCTTTAAGATCGTCATCAAGAGACATAGGCAAGAAAAAATTATAAAATCTTTTTTATTCTATTCAGAATCTTGTTAGCTGCTTCAAATTTCGGCATAATCGGAAGCTGTTCGATTTTGCCATGTTTATCGATTATGGCCACAGTATTAAGATTGGAGCCGAAAACCTGATTTTTTTTGCCGAAGGAATTAAGGACTATCAGATCAAGATTTTTCTTACGCAGTTTTTCTTTTGCATTCGCAATTTCATCGTTTGTTTCAAGTGCGAAACCGATCAGTGCCGTTGTTCTTTTTTTCCTGCCAAGTTCAGCAAGTATATCCCTGGTCGTTTCCAGCTGTAAATCCATTGTTTTACTGCCGGCTTGCTTCTTAATTTTCTGCCTGGCCGGATTTACAGGCCTGTAGTCTGCTACTGCGGCCGCCATGACGACGGCGTCTGTTTTCTTCACGTTAGAAAGGACTGCTTCCAGCATTTCCTCCGCTGATTCCACATCAATACGTGTAACATTTCGCGGCGTTTCCAGATGAGTAGGCCCTGCAATCAGCGTTACTTTAGCTCCCCGCAATGCAGCGGCATTTGCAATGGCAAATCCCATTTTTCCCGATGAACGGTTTCCTACAAATCTTACAGGGTCGATGGCTTCGTATGTGGGACCGGCCGTAATAAGAATTCGTTTCGATTTTAAATCCTGATACGACTGGCTTAATACATTTTCAATCGCTTCGATAATCACTTTGATTTCAGGCAGGCGCCCGGGTCCGCTTAATCCGCTGGCAAGCTCGCCTTTTGGAGGGTCGAGAATTATATATCCTCTTTCTTTTAAAGTAACAAGATTATTCTGTGTGACCTGATTCAGGTACATTTCCGCATCCATTGTCGGTGCAAGAATTATGGGCCGTGTTGTAGCAAGAGCTACAACAGCCAGCAGGTTGTCTGAAATTCCGTATGCGAGTTTGGCAATGGTATTGGCGGATGCAGGAGCAATTACCAGCACATCTGCCCAATTGGCGAGATCCACATGTTGTGTGCTTATATCCGGATTGGATGTCTGGTTATTTGTCCATAGATCTGAATACACCGGATTTTTTGACAGCACCGAAAAAGTAAGCGGGGCAACAAAACGCGTTGCTGACTCGGTCATCATTACCTTTACTTCAGCTCCTGATTTTATGAGATCGCGTACAAGATACCCAACCTTATAAGCCGCGATTCCGCCGGTAATCCCGACCAGTACATGCCTGCCGCGCATCTTGATTACTCTTCAGTTGTAGTTTCTTTGGCAAAAGGTTTTGCAAAAAAATCAACTTGCTCTTTATACCTGTATGGAACTTTCTTTTCCCGTACTTCATCTATAGCAATTTCTGTCGATTTTTTACGCTTCTCGAATTCAAGGCTGATCTTGAGCTGATCGGGATTGGCAACAGTAACTTCACTGTCGTCTTCCGGTTCGGGTGTAGCGTTCAGCGCTTTGAGGGTTTCAAGCTGCTGGGATAATTCTATTTTAAATTCATCATGAATCTGCCGGGCTCTTTTTGCCGCAACAATAATTGCTTCATAGATATTTCCGGTTTGCTCTAAAAATTCATGCATTGCAACTGGTTTAACTGCCACTGGTTTTCCTCCATCATAAAATGAGTATAGTTTATATATTATAAAATCTTTTTTACAATCTCATCGACTTGAGCAATTGCCGCATCAAGATCATCATTTACTACCTTAAAATCGAATTGAGAACCCTGTTCCAATTCCATCGGCACCCTGTCCAGCCGCCGTTTAAGCGTTTCGGCGTTCTCTGTTTTCCTGTTTTTCAATCTTTCTATCAAAACTTCCATATCCGGTGGTTCAATAAAAACCAGAACTGAATCTTTCGGAAAATTTCGACGGATTGATAATGCACCTTTGACATCAACATCAAACATCATTGAACGCCCGTTATCAAGAGCCTTGTGAATTTCGCTCTTCAACGTTCCGTAATAATTGCCGTAAATTTCTTCCCACTCGACCAGGCCGCCGTCCTTGATGCGATTTTCGAATTCCAGCTTTGTCAGAAAAAAATAATCTTTTCCGTTCACCTCGCCGTTTCGTATAGGCCTCGTTGTAGCTGAAACTGAAAACAATATTTCCGGGTGCTTCGCTAAAATCGCTTTTGCGATTGTCGTCTTGCCGCAGCCGCTCGGTGCCGATATAGCTATAAGTTTTCCTATGCTCATTTATAATCTTGTTGAAGACAAATCCGATCAGTACCATAGATAATTAAGAACACCGCTATTCGATATTCTGCAGCTGCTCGCGGATTTTTTCTATTTCTTCCTTTAATCCTATAATCATGTGAGCGATGCCGGCATCGTTGGATTTGGAGCTGATCGTATTCGCTTCCCGGTTCATTTCCTGAACCAGAAAATTCAGTTTGCGGCCGGCAGCTTCGTTTTTCTTGAGCGCCTCGAGGAAAAACTTATTATGACTCCTGTACCGGACGCACTCTTCAGTTATGTCAAGCTTATCGGCAATAAGCGCTATTTCCAGCTCCAGCCTGTTCTGGTCGATTACGAATTTGTCTTCTATCAGCTGGGAAATTCTGTCATGAAGATTTTTTCGTTCTTCCGGAATGCGTTCTTTTGAAAGTTTTTCGATTTCGTCTAAAGTCTTTTCCATCCAGAGAATGCGTTTTTCAAGATCCTTTGCAAGCTCGCTGCCTTCCTGGATGCGCATCTGGTTTAGATTCTCCAACGACTGGCCGACTGCTTCCTGAACAAGTTTCCATTCAAATTCATCGGTTTCTTTTTCCTCAACAGGTTCGAAAACTTCGGAGAAAGTCAAAAGATGCTCGAGCCCTACCTGGCCGCGTATCTTGACGGATTTTCGGATATCGTTAAGCAGTTTGTAATACGATTTCGCAGCAGATCTGTTTACCTTTAAAGGTATGGCATCGTTGGAATCGCGGTTGATTTTAACCGTGATATTCAAATTTCCGCGGTTCAAGTACGACCGGACAATATCCTTAAGCTCCTTTTCGCGCTGGGAGTAGTTGCGCGGCAGGCGCAGAGTTATGTCCAAATAACGGCTGTTAACACTCCGCACTTCTACGCTGATATTAATACCGTCCCTGCTGACCTCGGCACGGCCGAAGCCGGTCATGCTTGCTACCACAAAAGCTCCTAAAAATGAACTAAGTATAAAAAGGTACGGAAAAATCAATGGGAGGGCAAGGTTTACTTTTGCACATAATTTGCACTTTGATATTCACGAGTTATCCACATCGAGATTGCAATTCCCTGCAATTTTGCTGATTTTATAGAG
>JAFGLB010000002.1 GCA_016928255.1 Bacteroidota bacterium | reverse complement strand
TGTTCTCCAAGCACCCGAGTAATACTGTACTGTGCCTTGATCAATTAGAGTTCCCTGGCTATTCTGTAATTGCACGGCTGCATTGACAGTCTGGAAAACGACGGTTGGATTTGTATTCAAATCCTGCTTCTTATCATTACTCGCGTATTCGTATGTCATTCTGAATGAGTAATTATTCGGCAGAAGTTCTTTTGATGCTGTGCCGTTTACGGTTGTTCCAAATTCCCTCCAGGCGCCTGAGTAGTATTTGACAAGACCTTCATCGATCAGATTGCCTTGGCTATTCTGTAATTGCACGGTTGTATTGACTGTCTGGAAAATTACTGTTGGATTTGTATTCAAATCCTGTTTCTTATCATTGCTTGCATAAGCGTATGTCATTCTGAATGAGTAATTATTAGGCAGAAGTTCTTTTGATGCTGTACCATTTACGGTTGTTCCAAATACTCTCCATGCTCCGGCATAGTATTGCACAGAGCCCGTATCCATAGTTATACCGTTGCTGTTCTGTAATTGCACTTTAGCATTGACTGTCTGGAAAACCACAGTATCACTGCTAATAGAAACATTGGATTTTGTCTGAGTTCCGTACTCGTATGTCATTCTCAGGCTTAGAGAAGTTTTAGTAGTGTTAATAAAGAATGTCCCATCGTTGTTATTAACAGCGTCTTTCCAACTACCGTCATAATACTGTAATGTTCCGCCTGTGAGTTTTATACCTGTGCTGCTTACTAGTTTTACGATGCAGCCGGATATAACAGGTTGCTGTTTGACATAGAAACGCATACCGTTGGATTCTGTTAAACCATCAGCACTTTTTACAGTAACCAATGGAGAATCTAACACTGCAATGTCGCTCGCAAGTATATTAGCATGGAGAACACTATCAGACATATATGTGGTTGCTTTAGCAACACCATTCCAATTTACTATTGAGCCGCTTGTAAAATTCTTTCCATTAATGGTAAGTATAAATGCAGCGCTTCCTGCATAAGCAAATGTTGGATTGAATACTTTAATGTTTGCGAGCTCAGATATATCGATCTTGATAGATCGTCGCTCATTAGGCAAATAATAGAAAATTATATCTGGATAATTTTTAAAAAATAATATTTTCCCCTCCGGAGGAAGACTGAGTTGAGTTATTAACTGTCCAGAAATTGCATCAAAAACACATACATTTCCAGGTCGATACTCTAAATTGACAAGTGTAGCATCCCAATTGACCTGTTCAAGTATTACGTATTTCGTATTGTATGTGAGATATCCTCTGGAACGCATTGGAAATGAAATCGGTTGATATGTAATTCCCAAATCTGGATTACATAATACATATTTTTGATATAAAAATCCTGGAATAACTTCATAACTAAGTAATACTTTATCCTTTTTCGCATCGTCAATACCAGGCACAAAAGCAAATGATCCTAGCGTACCACACCTTTTTCGATCTTGTATAATAGAATAACTTATTGCATCAATTGATTCAAAAATAAAGCCTGTTGAATCTGATACAGATCTATAAATTGTTTTCTCGTCATCCGAAAAACATAAATTGTCAATTGGGCTAAACATTTTAATAGTATCACTTACTTCACAAGTCGTGCGATTAATAACTACTGTTTTTACTTCTTCTCCTCCTCTGGATTCATAAGTAATAAAGACTTTATTTATTTTCTCTGCATCAAAGATGCATAAATTATTAAATATATCGTTCGTTAGGTGATGTCTTTTATTTTTATTATTCAGTTCAAATACATATAAATGACTCCGTGATCGGACAAAAAGCAATGTTTGATCACCGTTCCAAACTAGAGTACTTATACTGCCCATATTCGGCATAAACAAGACGCTATCACCACTCTGAATATCTATTCGATAAATATCAGCATTGGTTGGAGAGCCGTCTTTAACTTTTGAATAATAGATATACGGCTGAGTATAAGAGATGTCTAACTGTATTATGATTTCTATTATTACTACAAATAAAAAAATAAAATATTTTTTTAACATGGTGTTATTCCTTATATTCTTTCAATTCCAATCATTTGGGGGATTACCTGCTTGGATTCTAAGATATATACCCCATAATATATCACCATAATCATTCAATGGTCGAGGTCTCCATTCTCCAGGACTATTTGGATCTTGAGGTCTGAATGGATGCCATATCCAATATGCTCCACCATTGTATCTCTGGAAAGTCTCTCTCAAAATTTGCTCTTCTGTTGTAAAATCTGTCGCATTTTGATACCCAATTGGTTTCCAATATCGATTATTTCTATTTAAACGAGTATATGCACGAATTCTACTTGGATATCCAACTGCATCTAAATGTTTCTGATTATATATTGTAACGCCTCCAGTTCTATTTTCTCTCCAATTCCATAATTGTTGTTCCGTAGCTGGTGGATTATCTAATTGAGATATTCCATAACCACCATTTAAACCCGGACCATATAATGGATAGCCATTCGTTCCAAATTGTCGGAACCGAGATTCTTGGTACATAACTACTTGCATCGGTAGCTCCATACCTTCTCTTGCTATAGCATGTGTTGGATTCTTACCGACTATTGAATTCGGTCTGATACTATCAGAATAGAATTTCCCATTTGCATTTGCAGTTATATAAACAGTTACTCTTCCACCACGGAATATACCATTAAATGGAACTACCCAAGTCGTGATATTAGAATCTATAGCACTTGATATTCCAGTATATATATACTCTCCACTCCGTGTTTGAAGCTCATAATTAACTTTAAATTTCCAATCATAAGTTACTTCACCACTAAAATGATTTTTTAACTGCGCCTTACACGTATCACTTGGCATTTGAGGTTGACTACTAATTGTATCGTCTATTATGTTTGTTTTGGGTATAATTATTACTAGTTCAGGTTTATTTTTTGTTATCTTCACTTGCGCAACCGGCGGTTCACAAGATGCACCTTCTTCAAAATCCATTAATACTTGCCCCGGTTTTACCAATTTATCTTTTGCTATCTCCGCAATTTTTGTCGTTCCGGATATTGTGTTATGAATTGCATCTATGTTCTTTATTATTTTGTTATACATCGATTTGTTCTTAGTTTTTGCTCTTTCTGAAAGTAATCGTTTCTTCATCAAGCGCAACTTGTTCTTCTCTATTAACGCAGTCTTCTTACTGATATCATTTTTCTGTTTCTTCAACATCACTTCAGCCGGCTTATAAAGTGTATCACTTTTTGCTATAGACGATGCCACTCCTCCATAAGATGTCCAGGCCTCTATCCTTACCACTATCGAAGTATCTGAACTAAGACTGTCTGCCGCTATGAACTCAAACGGTTGGGGACCGGTTAAAAACGTTCCTTCGTCTTCACTGGTTATACAACGAAGCTTTCCGTATTCTTCGTTCATATTCATCCAAATATCGAACAGCTGATCCGATTCATACGCCACCAGTGTTCCGTCCGGTCTTTTCATCATCAAGCTTATGTGCGCCGTGTCGCCCGGACTGATCTCTTCCGGTGATATTTCTATATGCTCGCACAGCGGCAGCGTTGAAATCGTTGTATCTCCTCTTAACACCGGAAAATCCTTACGCCATACCTGTATTTCCGCATCTATTGGTTCATTGCCTGTCCATAATATGCCGTAATAATCAAGATACTTTACCATTCCGCTGTGTGCTGCATCATACGCCACCGTTACTGAATCTTCATACGTCTCAGATCCAATTATAAAACTGCCGCCGTCTTTTGCATAAAATGTTACGTCTGTTTGCCCGTTAAGCTTTGTCTCTTCCTCGCCTTCAGCCGTCTTTGCTATTGCCCGTATCGTAATCGTATCTCCTGCTGTGACCATAGTTGAGCTTGGTTCTATATCAAAGTGATCCGGAAACATCTTTATTAGTTTTACCTTACAGGTATCCGTTAATCCGAATCTGCTCACGCTTACTGTTATTGTCGTATCCTCTACATCCGGCAGTCTTTTACCGTCCCATTCGAGGTTTACCGATGTCCAGCTTTCGCAATTATTCGGTATTACATCAAGCGTTCGTTCATCTCTGATTATCGTCCAGTCTTTCATGCGGCCGGCTAGTTCTACACCTTCCATCGGATTTTCTATCGTAAATGTCGCAGGTGCGGTAAATGAACACAGCAAAAAATCCCCTCCCTTGTCTGATATAGTCCTTGCGGCTATATGGCTCGACTTAACTTCATTTTTTCCAGTTGCATCTAATATTCCTGTCAGTGTGTAGTAGTTTATCTCTTCATACATCGGCTCATTATAGGGAGCTGCCGATAATTCTATATTCACGGTAAATTCAGCGTTATATCTCGGATATTCAACATATCCTTCTACATTAACTATTCCGTGCATTGGGTCTGCCGAAGCACCGGTTATTTTCATCGGGCTGGCTGTCCAATTCCAAATAAATATTACAAATGATTGTTCGGCTCCTTCACACCCGCAATACGAATTTATTTCTGTTGTCTTATTGGCTATACTGATATCATTTATTGTCACTCCAACAGGCGGAGGATTGTAATCGCACTGGAGGCCGCATTTGACTGTAACAATACTTGACCTGTGTAAATATACTTTTGCATAGTATTCCTTTAATACTGATGTACCGGGATATGTCTGTATATCCACAATAATTGTATCAAGACCGCCGCCTGCACCTGCGGCTGCATCGGCCATAATCCCTGGCTGCGGTTTTATCTCCACTCTTTCTTTTATCCTGACCTGGGCGCTTAGCATGCTGTAACTTAGTAAAATTATTGCAATAAGGAAAAGCTTGCGGAACCCTCTGGTAGTGTACATATTACCCCTTATTTATTGTAGTTCTTAATCTTTTTTTATGCCCGATAGTGTAACGGGCAATTTTAAAGCGCGTATAATGCCAGGATAGAGTTGTATATTCTACAACTCAGTTAAAAATCTATCCATGCATTATTTCTCCCCACCGTCCCTGTATATCTCTCGTAGTTCTTAGGCGATAGGTTTGACGACTTCTACATTATGAAAAAAAAAAAAACGAAGTCAAGTGGTTTTTTATTAGAAATGGTTAAAAATTGAAACATTAATTCTTCTAGAAAAGTGTGTCGAAATGAGACACTAGAATAGGAAAGAATTAATCAATTGCATCTATGATGCACGAGTATTACATTTTATCGTTAATGACAAACTTTTCCAGCAATAAAACCAACAGTTATATCAGAATTACTGCTCTTGTTGTAATTGTATATATTGTCTTAATACTATGGGCTGCTTTTTCTCCTTCGGGATTAAACTGGGGTTTTCACTTTTTAGCATTTTTCAGATTAGAAGTGATATTTGCCGTTCCTATATTATTACTGCTCTTTATAATCCCGGCGGTTCAGATATTTTTGTAAATCAAATCTCATTCTTATCTCAATGGTTTTACCGACAAAAAAGGTTATCTAAAGTTTTAATAATATTTGCAGCATTCAGCGGATTTGTTCTGCTTTTTTGGGTGTTTCACGTAAAATCGCATTTTCTAGGCGACGGTCTGCTTAATCTAAGAAGTTTTCAAAGCATTGAATCCGCAGATCAGTTGATTTATACTTTTAAACGAGAACCCCTGGTTGCATTCATCATACTGCTTATAACTAATTTCTTCATTTCTCTACGAAATACTAATCCCGTTGAAAATGCATATATATGGCTTAGTATAGCTTCAGGTATTGCTTTTATTACTATAGCATGGAAATTTGTACAGTACTACGTTGAAGAAAAAAACGAACAACTGATGTTATTTTTCCTATTAATTACTACTGGAATAACTCAGCTTTTTTTTGGTTATATTGAGAACTATACTCCAAGCGCCGCCGCCGTTCTTCTTTTTCTTACACTCGGAATCGCATATCTCAGAGGAAATATTTCGATTGTTTGGGTCATAATTATATATGGAATTTCAATCTTGCTTCACTTCGGGGCAATCATTTTTCTTCCTATATTAGCTTCATTGTTCTATATTGCCGTTAAAAGAAATCAGACAAGAGAATTTGCCGCATCCCTATTTCTAACTGGAGTAATAGTATATATATTACTGCAGCTTTCTCAATATCCTGTTAAACTCTTCACTGATATTTTAAATGAGCCAAACCGTCATTTAGTGCCATTTTCTTTGCCTTTAAACAATCTCCAGGCTTATGTATTCTTCTCGTTAAACCATGCAATTGACATTGTCAATATTCTGATCTTGACTCATCCGGTATTTCTATTTATGATTTTTATATCAGGCGTCGTGATTTTGAAAAATCATAAAACATCAACGATCGATACATTGTTCCTGCTATTTGCTGCCATTTGCAGTATTATATTTATTCTCATTTTTAACTGTGAAATCGGGATGAGCCGGGACTGGGATATTTTCGCACCGATAAGTCTGGGAATACCTGCTGCAGCAATTGCACTCTGGCATTCCGCCAATATTGAAAAAAAAATAAGGCAACGAATACTCATAATGTTCTGCGCAGTATCCCTCTGCCATACAAGTCTATGGATAGGTATAAATTCGGATGAAGTAAAAGCTCAAAAAAGATTCATAGCTCTAAACGACGATCGCCTGTGGAGCAAGCATGCTAGTCTGAGCGCATATGAAGAATTGGCTATCTATCACAGAGACCACAATAATAACGATATGGCAATTCAATACTATCAAAAATATGTCGGATTGGATTCAACAAATGAAAGAGTAATTAGAAATCTGGCGGAGATTTATCAATCTGCAGGAAATAAAAAGAAAGCTATTGAAATATATGAGAGCATCATAAATAAAAGTAATTACGATTACAGGATATTGGTAAATTTAGGTATACTTCTTGCCGAGGAACAAAGATATTCCGAGGCAATGACTCTTTTCAGAAGAGCAGAGGAACAAGCACCTGAAGAAGCCAATATTAAATATTGTTTAGGACAGACTATTGCTATCAGTGAAAAAGCGTACCAAAAGGCGCTGCCTTTATTCCTGGATGCAATATGCTTAGATCAAAATTTTGTTAATGCATATTACGGTGCTGCAGAATGTTACTTTCAGACAGGCGATTCTTTACGGGCAGAAGAAATGCTTGATAAACTAAGAGAGATTACGAACAACTGAAACACAAAGAGATATCGAAGCCCTATTCTAATGCGCCCCTTCGCCTCGCGTATCGCGGCCCATAAGATCCAGTGTCGCCTGGCGTGGATTCTTATCTTCAAACAACACCCGGTACACTTCTTCAGCCATCGGCATGTCAATATGATGCTTCTGTGCAAGCTGGTGAACGGATTTTGCCGTCGGCACTCCTTCGGCAACCATTACCATACTGGCTAAAACATCTTCAACACTTCGGCCTTTGCCTATTTCTTCACCGACAGAGCGGTTCCGGCTGTGCCTGCTCATACATGTAACTATTAAATCACCCATCCCGGACAAACCTGCAAAAGTGATCGGCTGAGCTCCCATTTTTGCACCGAGGCGAGTAATTTCATAAATACCCCGTGTCATAATTGCAGCTTTTGTATTATCGCCAAATCCGGCACCGTCACTCAGTCCCGCACCTATAGCAATGACATTTTTTATTGCCCCGCCAAGCTCAACACCGCGAATATCCTCATTAACATAGACCCGAAAATAGTCCGTCATAAACGCTTCCTGCACCATTTTAGCGATTTTCATTTTAAATGATGCAGCGACTACCATAGTAGGTATTTTCAGACTCACTTCTTCCGAATGACTGGGTCCCGACAGAATTGCCAGGTTTTCCCTGCGCTCATGCATCAGAACATCCAGCAGAACTTCGGACATAGTCATTAACGAACCGTTTTCTATTCCCTTGGCAACATTGCATATAATTGTATTTTTTAAATCGAGATGTGCAATACGCTGAAGAACAGAACGAAGAAACTGCGACGGTACTGCGGCTACAATCATATCGCGTCCCTGGCATGACTCTTCAATATCCGTTACGATATTGATATCGGCGGGCAGCGGAATACCCGGAAGAAATTCAATATTCTCGCGCTTCTCACGCAGGTATTCGGCCTGCTCGTTTGCAAAGGTCCACAAATTGATTTCATGATGATTATCATACAGAACGAGCGCGAGTGTTGTTCCCCAGCTGCCGGCACCAAGAACGGTAATTTTCATAGCATTAATTATATACCAGGTTAGAAATTTTTAATACTTGAGAATCGAGTGCTGTCAGGGTTCGACTGATTCTGTTTTTCTTCGGAAACTTGTAATTTTGCGCTCCGTTCCTTCCCATAACCGTTTGATATTCGTACGGTGTGAATAAATCAGGAAAAGCGCAATGCCCACGCTGAAAAACACCAGTGTTTTATAACTGTGAATTTCATCCGAGAGAATATTGTACCGGATGATCAGCGATAATGGAAAAGCTACGGCTGCCATTATTGAGCCCAGCGATACATAACGAAATGCAAAGAGGAAAATTAAAAAAACGGCAATGGATACGGCAAATTCCGTCGGAGCGATACCGATTAATATTCCCGCTCCAGTTGCGATACCTTTCCCTCCTTTAAATCCGGCAAACACTGTTAAAACATGACCTATAACTGCCGCAGCGCCGCAAATCATCTGTATAATTGTAAAATCATCAAACGGGGTCCGGTTATAGAAAGGCAAAGTCGGATCCCAGAACAATCTTGCAACTATTGTTGTGGCTATAACACCTTTCAACGCATCCACCACAATTATAAAAACGCCCGACTTCCAGCCAAGAACACGAAAGACGTTCGTACCACCTGCATTCCCGCTTCCCTTGCTTCGGATATCAAATCCATGTCTCCACTTGGAAAGCATAACGCTGCTCGGAATGGATCCTACCAGATAACTCAGCAGTGTTACTATTATCATGTTTACCATACGAACTTATCCTTGTATAATATTTCAAATATCATATATAAGATATTCAATTCGCCGAAAATAAGCAAACTACATCAATCCTTTTTCGTGCCACCGCTCTAATATCAATGCACCGAGATTCAGATCTTCCGGTGTGGTAATTTTGATATTATCGTAATTTCCTTCTGCTATGCGCACTTTAACACCCAGTCTCTCAACGAGTGCTGCTTCATCTGTCGAATAGAATTTGTCTTTTTTGGCTTTTTCAAATGCTTTCAGAAGCAGTCTAGCGCGGAATACCTGAGGTGTCTGTATCATCCACAGGGACGTGCGATCGAGCGTTTTGTCGAAGAATCCTCCGCCTGCCGATCGGCGAATTGTCTCTTTCGGCTGAACGGCAGGTACTGCAGAATCATGTTCTTTGCATACCTTCACGAGATGCGAAATGCGTTTCGTTTCAATAAACGGACGCACTGCATCATGGACAAGCACTATGTCCGAATCTTTCAATACGAGGCAGTTAAGAACATTGGCAACAGAATCCTGCCGCCTTTTCCCACCGGTTATTATCTTGCTGACTTTATGCAGCCTGTATCGCGCAACAGTTGCTTCCATATCCGATAATGCTGATTCGGGAAGAGCTATGGCAATTTCATCAATATCCGGACAATGTTCAAATTGCTGAATAGTATGAACGATAATCGGCTTTCCTTTCAGCGGAAGAAATTGTTTTTTGATCTGGCCGCCGATACGCGTTCCTGAACCTGCAGCAGGAATAACAACCACAACTTTTGGTCTTGATCTCGACATTTCCCCGGTATCCCTTTTGTAAAAAAAGAGGGGGAGCTTGTCTTAAATAAAACAAGCAGTCCCTCTTTTTCTGTTTACATTACCAGCATTACATCACCGTAGCTGTAAAAACGGAATCCGTCTTTGATAGCCTTTTTGTAACCACGCATCAATAAATCATGTCCTGCAAATGCACTTGACAGCATAAGCAGTGTCGATTCGGGCAAATGAAAATTTGTGATCAACCTATCGGCCACTTTAAAATCATACGGCGGAAAAATGAACTTATCGGTCCATCCTTTTGCCGGCTTTACATGGCCGTCTGCAGTAACACTCGATTCTACCGCCCGGCATGTGCTTGTGCCGACTGCGAACACGTTATGCTTGGAGTCGATTGTTTTATTTATGATGCCTGCTGTTTCACTGGTGATTTCGAAAAATTCGGAATCCATTTTATGCTTCGTTAAATCTTCCACTTCGACTGTACGGAATGTTCCGAGTCCGACATGAAGAACTACCGGCGCTATCTTTACTCCTTTTGTCTGAAGCTTCTTCAAAAGCGCTTTTGTGAAATGTAATCCCGCAGTCGGTGCGGCTACCGCGCCAACCACCCGGGCATACACTGTCTGATAACTCTCTTTGTCCTTATTGGTAGCATCCCTTTTGATATAATGCGGCAGGGGTGTAAGGCCTATCCTGTCGATTATTTTAAAGAAATCGCCTTTATGATTGAATCGCACCGTACGCCCGCGTGAGGTCGTGTTATCGATAACTTCGCACCACAGCTTGCCGTCGTCAAAATATATTTTATTGCCGATACGTACTTTACGCGCCGGATCGACAATAACATCCCATATATTTTCTTCAGCATTTAATTCGCGCAGTAAAAATACTTCTATTTTTGCATTCGTCTTTTCTTTTTTACCGTAAAGACGCGCCTGGAAGACTTTTGTCTCGTTTACAACAAGACAGTCTCCCTTCTGGAAATAATCAGCGATTTCATAGAACTTCCGTTCATCAATAGAGTCTTCAGCACGGTTCAGGATCATCATTCTCGCATGATCGCGCGGACTTGCCGGTTGTTTTGCTATCAAGTTACGTGGAAGCGGATATTTGAAATCGGAGAGCTTCATTGCTCATATCCCTTCTTTCATTATTTAGGTGAAGAAGGCGGCAAACGGATTCACCGCCTTCCATAAATTAGTTAACTTAACACCGCCTTACTTCCTGCGCGGTGCTTTCTTTGTGCTTTTCTTGACTGCCTTTTTTGATACAGGAGCTTTATATTCGATTGCCGCCTGTGCCGAAGCCAGCCTGGCAATCGGAACTCTGAACGGAGAACAGCTTACATAATTCATGCCGATACGATGGCAGAATTTCACGCTTTCTTGCTCGCCGCCATGCTCGCCGCAAATACCAACCTTAAGGTTGTTTCTGGTTGCGCGGCCGCGCTCGATACCGACTTTCATCAATTCACCGATACCTTCCTGGTCAATCGATTGGAACGGGTCGACCGGAAGAATTTTTGAATTCAGATAATCCGGCAGGAACGAGCCTATATCATCACGCGAAAAACCGAATCCCATCTGTGTAAGATCGTTAGTGCCAAAGCTGAAGAACTCTGCCGTTTCCGCCATCCTGTTCGCAGTTAAAGCTGCACGCGGTATTTCTATCATTGTCCCGTAAAGGCATGGAATACTCTTAAGTTCCAGTTTGGAGCATGTTTCGGCATATACCCGGTCGTATATAACTTTTTGATTGTTCAATTCGGTAACTGCGCATGTAACAGGGACCATTATTTCCGGATTTGCTTTCTTTCCCTGTTTGATCAGTTCACCTGCCGCTTCGAGAATAGCACGAATCTGCATTTCACTTATCTCGGGATACGTTACACCAAGGCGTACGCCGCGGTGTCCCAGCATCGGATTATTTTCACGCAATGAATCCGCCCGTTTGTGCAATTCAGATAAAGTTGCTCCAAGTTCGTTTGCCAGCGCCTGCATTTTTTCTTCGCTGTGGGGAACAAACTCATGCAGCGGCGGATCAAGAAGACGGATTGTAACCGGCTTGCCGTCCATTACTTCCATCGCTGCTTTGATATCGTTCTTCACGAACGGAAATAATTCATCCAGTGCCTTCCTGCGTTCCGCTTCCGTGCGGCTCATAATCATTTTCCGGAGAAGAAACAGCGGTTTATCACTGCCTTCACCGTAGAACATATGTTCCGTGCGGAAAAGTCCGATTCCTTCGGCACCGAATTCAATTGCTTTCTTTGCATCCTTCGGTGTATCTGCATTTGTACGGATTTTCAATAAGCGAACGCTGTCGACCATCTTCATAAGCTCTCTGTATGAAGCATTATGTTCAACATCGACATCGACTAACGGCATACTACCCTGATAAACAAGGCCTTTGGTTCCATTTAACGTGATCCAATCGCCCTCATTGATCACTGCACCCTTTTTGGTTTTGAAGGATTTGCCGTTATCTGCTATTTCAACATCACTGCAGCCGACTATACAGCATTTGCCCCATCCCCGTGCCACTAGAGCCGCATGAGAGGTCATTCCGCCTTTTGAAGTTAGAATTGCCTGCGCTTTGTGCATTCCGTCAACATCTTCAGGCGAAGTTTCTTCGCGAACGAGAATGACTTTCTCTCCTTTCGCCGCCCAATCAACTGCATCCTGCGATGTAAACACGACACGGCCTTTGGCTCCGCCCGGACCAGCAGGCAGACCTTTGGCTATTGCAGGCGTTGTCAGTTCTGCTTTCGGATCGATCATAGGCAGTAATAGTTCAACAAGCTGATTCGGACCTACGCGCATTACGGCTGTCTGCGGATCGATCAGTTTTTCTTTCACCATATCCGTTGCTATACGCACTGCGGCAACACCGTTGCGTTTGCCGACGCGGCATTGGAGCATAAAGAGTTTTCCCTTTTCAATTGTAAACTCTATATCCTGCATATCCTTGTAGTGCTTCTCAAGACGCGATTTTATACTGTCCAGATCCTTATAAATTGCCGGCATAGTATCATGTAATGTCGGTAAATTACGGCTTTGATCATTTTTTGAATATTCATTAATAGGCGAAGGCGTGCGGATACCTGCAACAACATCTTCTCCCTGTGCATTGACTAAATACTCGCCATAGAATTGATTCTCGCCATTGCCCGGATTGCGGCTGAAAGCAACACCTGTTGCACAATCGTCGCCCATATTGCCGAACACCATCGACTGTACGTTGACTGCAGTTCCCCACTCATCGGGAATGCGTTCAATGCGGCGATAATCAATTGCGCGTTTTCCGTTCCAGCTGGCGAATACTCCGCCGATTCCGCCCCATAACTGTTCGCTGGGATTATCAGGAAACGGTTTGCCCAATACGTCAATAATGATTTGTTTGAATTCTGCGGCCATTGATTTTAAATCTTCAACCGTCAGATCCGTGTCACTTTTATATCCTTTGGAGTGCTTGACTTTCTCCAGGCGCTCGTCAAGAATCTTGCGGATTCCCTTGCCGTCTCTGGGTTCGATACCTGCCGCTTTTTCCATTACAACGTCCGAATACATCATAATAAGACGGCGGTACGCATCATACACGAAACGCGGATTCTTTGTCTGCTCTATCATACCCGGAATTGTCGCTTCACTCAGGCCGACGTTCAATACCGTATCCATCATACCAGGCATCGATTTGCGTGCACCCGAACGGACAGATACAAGCAAAGGATCGGTCGTGCTTCCGAATTTCTTGCCCATAAGTTTTTCAACTTTTGCCAGAGCCGCATCTACCTGAGCTTTCAATTCCTTCGGATAGGTCTTTTTATGGTCATAATAATAAGTGCATAATTCTGTTGTAATGGTAAATCCGGGCGGAACCGGCAGCCTTAATTTCGGATGACCCGCCATTTCGGCAAGATTTGCACCTTTGCCGCCAAGAAGATTTTTCATTGATTCATTTCCGTCGGCATGACCGCCGCCGAAAAAGTAAACATATTTACTTTTAGCCATTTTTAATATTATCCTTTCAGTTATAAATTGATTTATAGTTCATATATTTTTTTTAAAATACCCGCCGTTGAAATACGGGCTCATTTATAAAACTCATTCTGCCATTTTGCGTTGTCCACGCATTTCTTTAAAGTATCATCGAACCTATCTATACCCGCAACAACCTCATGACTGATCCCGGCAATTATTACGGGTTCATTTTTCAAAAAATCAGGATATAATTCCTTCAGTCTCATAAAATCTTTTTCAGTGGTAACAACAAAATCAGCATTTGTTTTTTCCCTTGTATTAACAATATTTCGGATATCTTCATCAGAAAACCAATGATGATCCGGAAACAAAAGATGTTCAGCTATGCTCAGACCTACTTTTATTAAAGATGATTTAAAAGAATCAGGGCTGCCTATACCGGATACGGCGACAACTTTCTTACCTGCAAATTGCGTGATATCAATATTTTCATTATCGAATGCTCGTTTAAACGATTTAATTTTTACCTGCAACCCGGTTATTTTCCCTTCATTTGCAGCCGCACAGGATACCTGTTTCAGGATTTCTTGCGACGCGCTCTCATACTGTTTAACATCATCGCACCTGGAAATAACCAAATGATCCGCACGTTTAAGAGAACCAATCGGCTCACGTCTGTTTCCTGCCGGCAGAAGGAGATCGCCTTTTAATATTTCCTCTGCTGTCATCACAACGATGTCGAGATCACGATGCAGATACCGGTGCTGAAATCCGTCGTCCAAAATTATTACATCAGCGCCTAGTTCTACAGCTTTCAGGGCGCCGCGGACACGTTTTTCATCTGCAATGACAATTACACCGGGAAATTTTGACGTGATCTGGCCGGACTCATCTCCCGTTTCTTTTACCGGCGCATGACTGCCGTTTCCATCACCGGCAATTATCATACCGCTCGATTTTCTTCCGTAACCCCGGCTGACTACCGCTATTTTCCGGCCGCTGCTAATTTTCTCTACCAGCATTTCAACCAGCGGTGTTTTGCCCACTCCGCCTGCGGAAATATTACCGACCGAGATCACGGGTTTGCCGATTTTTACTGCCTTTATAAGACCTATGTCAAAGAACCAATTACGAACAGCAACTCCAAACCGGAATAATAATGAGAATGGAAGCAGGAGTTTTCGCATTCTTATTCTCAGAAACTCATCTTCAGTATACATTCCGCTGCTTTACTGGAAGCGCCTGAACTGCCGAGTAATCCTTTTACCTTTGCCAGTTCAGCTTTCATATCGTTCATTCGCTTCTCATTATTCAGCAATTCCAAAGCAGATTTTGCCAGTTCTTTTGCATTCACCTTTTTCTGAATAAATTCCGGCACAATCGTTTTTCCGGCAACTATATTGACGAGACCTATATTCTTCAAATTAACCAGCATCCGGCCGATAAGATAAGTCAGCAATGATGTTTTATAAACCACAAACATCGGCGTACCAAAGCACGCAGTCTCCAGCGTTGCGGTGCCCGAAGTTACAAACGCAAAATCCGCGTTATCCATCACGTCGTATGTCAAATTCGATATCAGATGAATTCCCTTAATATTATATAATGTCCGGAAATACTTTTCATCAATCGTTGGTGCAATACCTATAATAATTTCAATTTCTTTTTGCGCAGCAATCTTCCCTGCTGCGCCCAGCATAGCAGGAAAGATCCGTTCAATTTCCTGCTTTCGGCTTCCCGGAAGCAGGGCTATGATTTGCTTCTCCCCGGAAAGCCCGAAACGTCTGCAAAAATTTTTCCGATCAAGCGTCGATTCCAGATTTTCCAGAAGCGGGTGGCCGACAAATTCCACATCTATACCTTCCGCCCGATAATAATCAACTTCAAAAGGAAAAATTACCAGCATCTTATCCACAAACGGCCGCATCTTTTTTACTCTGGATTTATGCCAGGCCCATATCTGGGGACTTATATAATAAACGATTTTTACTCCATATCGTTTCGCAATCCTGGCAAAACGGAGATTAAATCCGGGATAATCTATCAAAACAAGGACATCAGGCCTTTTAAATTTTACTATTTGCTCCAGTGTATGCTCCATGGCCTTAATAAACGGGAGATGCTTTATCACTTCGGTAAATCCCATAAATCCCAGTTCATTAATGTGATAAATATTCTCCATGCCTTCGCGCTTCATTTTATCGCCTCCTACACCGTACACATCAATGTCCGGTGAAAGGCGTTTTAATTCGCGCACGACTCCCGAGCCATGCAAATCGCCTGAGGCTTCTCCCGCTATGATCATTACGCGCTTAGCCACAGGTTGCCTCATATTTCAAAGAACAGGAAGAAACAGCAGCGAAAAATTTTTGAGTCTCTCATTTTAAATCCGATTCGTTAAGGGGGACGAGCTGTAATTCTACCCCTGCATAAAGACTTCACGCCTTGCCATAGCCGCTTCCTGGCGCGAACGGATGCGTTTTCTTTTGAGTATTTCTTTTATTTTTTCCTGCACGTCGTTAAAAGTTTCGAACTCGAAATAAGTAATATTCTGCTGCTGGCAATATTTAATCAACTGCCGTTTAGCAAACACAAAATCAGCATATCGAACCGGGCATCTGTCTGAATACCCGTCGCCTACATATACAATTATATCATCGTCAGCCGATGTATTAAGCATGTGATTCCGTTTGCAGCTGCCGCACAAACTGCATTCTGCATCTGCGTACGGGAAAACAGCTTTCAGCTTACCGTTAATAAACTCTGCATGATTCGCAAAGAACGGCACACTGCCTGCTCCTCCATTCGACAATACACGCTCCACGTATACATCCAAACCGTCCGTGAGAATTGTCACCGGGATATTTTGATCCTTACAGAAACCGACAAATTCCGGAAAATGCGGATCGATTGAAAACTGGTCCGCATACTTCAGTAATTCATCGCGTGTTATGGAAGGAATAGCATCGCATAATTCCGTGAACCACATTTGCATGGTAATTTCACCGCCAAGCAGCCGGCGGACGCTTTCTTCCGCTTTTTCACCGGCATATTCTCCGAAAAATTTCCGACCTACGTCCTGCAGGCATACCGTTCCGTCAAAATCACTGAATACACGAATCATTTTTATCACACTCAATTGCTCTGAATTTCATTAAAACGCACCGATACCAGCTTCGAGATTCCTTCTTCTTCCATGGTTACGCCGTACATTGCATTTGCCGCTTCCATCGTTCTTTTATTATGAGTCACTATTATAAACTGCGTATTGTCGGAAAATTTCCTGAGGATACGTGCGAACCTGTCGATATTTGTATCATCCAGCGGCGCATCCACTTCGTCAAGAATGCAAAATGGACTCGGTTTAACAAGATATATCGCAAACAATAATGCAATCGCCGTCAGCGTTTTTTCTCCGCCGGAAAGCAAATCGATGGACGTGGGCCGTTTACCGCGGGGTTTCGCTATTATCTCAATTTTCGCTTCAAGAGGATCAGACTCCGTTTCATCCAGTCTCAAATCGCATTCATCGCCTTCATCGAACAATCCTTTAAATGTCATAATAAAATTTTCACGAATCAGCTCGAATGTTTCAAGAAATTGCTTCTGGGCAGTCGTATTGATCTCTTCTATCGTTTCCATTACGGTTTTTTCCGATTGCTCCAGATCATTTCTCTGGGCACACATAAAATCGAGTCTTTCCTTTTCGCTTTTATACTCGTCGAATGCGGCAAAATTTACAGCACCGAGTGAATGCACTTTCTCTTTAAGCTTATGTGCCGAATCACGCATTGCGGCAAAATTATAATTCTCGGCGTCTTCAAATTCCCCCGGCTGAACGTCAAAATCGAAATCTTCTTTTGCACGGACTTTAAGATTCTCGGCCTTCATTGTCAGTTCCTGGATCTTAATTTCCAGGTCGTGTGCCGCCTTCAGTGAACCTTCCTGCAGGAGTCTTTCATCCTTCAGCTTCATCTCTATTTCATGAATATGACTTCGCTTGGCGTTATAATCCTGGTCGAATGATTTTTTCTGCTCCATTACAGCGTCATATTCCTGATGCGCTTCTTTAAGACTTACAGCTATTGCTTCCAGGTCCGCATCGAGCGACGTACTATCCTCTTTAGCTTTAAATATCTCTTCCGTCCGCTGATCGAATGTTGCCGACAC
>JAFGLB010000224.1 GCA_016928255.1 Bacteroidota bacterium | reverse complement strand
TGAAGACGCATTTTTACAAACTGTAACATTGACATGGAAAAAGTTACTTTTCACACAATCTGAGAGTTTGGGAACGAGTGGATGAAACAGAGTCTGGGAAAGATGATAATGTCCCCTCCTCATTTGAGGAGGGGATAAAGGGGTGGTGGATTCATTTTAAAATAATGGAGATTTTAATTTAACTTTTGATCAGTAAAGAGCCTGAATTTTTCTATTGTTTGCTTTTAAAATGAAGAAAAAGGATATTGAGATTTGAAATAGCATATAGTGAGGTATCAAAATGACCCGAATAAAAAAACTCTCAACAGTACTCTTTATTGTCCTAATCACCTCGACCTTTTGTCAAGCGCAATTCTTGGATAATTTCGATAAAAATAAAATTGACGGCTGGTTTTTCTTTACCGGAGACGGGGCAGCGGAAATGGATTTTGTTCAAAACAACGGTTATGCAACCATTGTCGTTGATGCAGCAAAAGATAAATACAACGTCTACTGGGCGCTTATTAAACGGGATGTTACAAAATATCTGGACCTAAATAAACTAAAAGACACAACGTACCAATTGCGAGTCGAAGCTAAGGTACGCGTCCATAACGCGCCGCGCCGGTTGAACTTTATGGTGAATACAAATAGAACTACAAATTATCATATCGATTTGATGGAATTTGATATTCCGGATACGACTGATTGGCATGTCATTAGTATGACTACAAAAAAATTCGATGCACTGCCGGGCGATACGGTTTATGTACAACTGGCCGCAACTGACTTTGGTATAGGCAAGTATTATGTCGATATCGATTATTACAGGGCGGATATTGTGAATGTGAAGCTTGCAGGTCCGGATAAAGGAGAACTGGTCCCTTATCATCCGCCTGTTCCGGAAATAAGTACATTTTCGAATCATTTAGCCGCGGCACACGACTGTGTAATAAATTCGGATTTTTCCTGCGTCAACTTTAATAACTGGTCTGTTAAAGAGCAAAATAATGAATCGCGGATTCTGACAATCAATGCTAATCAATGGGCTGTTCTAAGATGGGATCTGGAAAAATTTAAAAACATGAAAATAAACGGAGCCGGTTTGCTTGAATTGACAACACAATCCGTGTCAAAAGGCGGCAATTATACGGAAGTCTATGGCGAAGACTTCGGTATGGAATTCGGGAAAATCAGGATTATCGAAATTCTCGGCGGCGATCCGGCATGGGACCAGAATAAAGTCACTTACGACAATCTTATTCAGGGTCATGAATATTCGGAAGTTTTCAATACTCAGATGATATTTGATTCCGAGGTGATTGAAGAACATGGAGGCAAAAATTATATCACAATTTCAAGACCGGTAATGCAGCGCTTGATTGACGGTAGAACAAAAGGATTGCTTATTCGTCCTTTGGGTGCAATAGACGCATCTTTTTACTCATTAGAGGATAAATCCGGCAACGGTCCGAAGCTGCACTTTAATATAAAAAAATGATTGCGGACTGTTTCGGCCGACGGAAACTATGTCTTCGGCAATCGTTTCTGAAAAAAGAATAAGTACTAGTACACCATGAACAATATTCGGTTTGGGCTAGTCTTGTCTGTACGGAATTATCGCCAGTAAATTATATCCAATAAAAAAGACGTAATTTTATGAATACATATTATGTTGTTTCAGCCTGTCTTTTCATATTACTCGGTATTATTCATTCGTATCTGGGCGAACGTTTTATACTCGTCCCTCTGATTAAAAGAGGACATTTGCCTAAAATATTCAACAGCGAACTATTGACTGCCCGCACTCTCCGTTTCGCCTGGCACCTTACAACCGTTGCCTGGTTCGCTTTTGCTGTGATTCTTTTTTTTCTTGATAAACTTACTCCCTGTGAAATTATTGCTAAAATTATTGCGATAGCTGCTTTTATCAGTTTTATTATTTCTCTGGTTATCGCTAGAGGCAGGCACTTTTCATGGATTATCTTTCTTGCTGTCTCTATACTTATCTGGATCGGATCATAAATGAATAAAGCGGTATCAAAATTCTATGTTTGCAGTCAAAATGTATTTATTCTTATGCAAAAAAGTGATTAAATTGAATTGGTAACAATTTAATCACGAAAAACTTTTTAATTATGAAATGGAATAAACATATAGAATGCATGGATCGCGAGCAGCTTAATAAACTGCAAAGCGAGAGATTGTCTGCTATGATACAGCGGCTTTATTACAACGTCCCGTTTTACCGCAGTCAATTTCAGAAAATGGGCATAGAACCGGGCGATATTAAAAGCATAGATCAATTATCCAGTCTACCTTTTACAACAAAACAGGACCTGCGAGATAATTATCCCTTCGGATTATTTGCTGTGCCTGCCGCCGATGTTGTCCGCCTGCATGCTTCCAGCGGTACTACGGGGAAACCTACGGTTGTCGGATACACGCGAAGGGATCTCGATATCTGGTCCGAAGTTATGGCCCGCACACTCACCTGTGCAGGAGCCGGGAAAATGGATGTACTGCACGTCGCTTACGGATATGGATTGTTCACAGGAGGACTCGGTGTGCATTACGGAGCCGAGAAGGTCGGTGCCACGGTTATTCCCATGTCCGGAGGCAATACACAGCGCCAGCTGCAGCTGATGAAGGATTTCGGATCGACAATTCTTGCCTGCACGCCGTCTTATGCCCTCTTCCTGGCAGAGGCAATGGCCGAAGCAAATATGCCGATTGATTCATTTAAATTGAAAGCGGGAGTTTTCGGCGCCGAGCCGTGGACGGAAGAAATGCGCCGCGAGATCGAAAGTAAACTGAAGATTAAAGCTATTGATATTTACGGACTCAGTGAAGTGATCGGCCCGGGTGTAGCTTCGGAATGCATGGATCAGTGCGGACTGCATATTTATGAAGATCATTTTATTCCCGAAATAATCGATCCCAATACGCTTGAGGTATTACCTTACGGGCAGATCGGTGAACTTGTTTTTACTTGTGTAACAAAAGAGGCATTGCCCTTGCTTCGTTACCGGACACGAGATCTGACAGTGTTGAATCAAGAAAAATGTTCTTGTGGCCGGACAATCGTTCGCATGAAAAAATGCCTGGGCAGGTCGGATGATATGCTTATTATACGCGGAGTCAACGTTTTTCCGTCGCAGATCGAAACCGTGCTTTTGGAAATGAACGAAACAAAGCCGCATTATTTGCTTATAGTTGACCGAGTAAATAATCTGGATGTACTTGAAGTATGGGTGGAAGTGGACGGGCAGCTATTCTCAGATGAAATCAGGAAACTTGAAGAACTTAAAAAGAAAATCCAGCACAACATCGAATCTACGCTCGGCATTGGTGCCATAGTGAAGCTCGTCGAACCTAAAACCATCGAGCGCAGCGAAGGCAAGGCAAAACGCGTTATCGATAAAAGAAAATTAAAGTAGGTGATTATGAAAATCAAACAGCTTTCGATATTCCTTGAAAACAAATCAGGGCGGCTCAGCGAAGTGACCGAAACGCTGGCATCAGCAAAAATAAATATTTCCGCATTCAGCGTGGCAGATACAGCTGATTACGGTATCCTTCGCATGATAGTAAGCAAACCGGAACAGGCGGAGCAATTGCTGAAAGCGAAAGGACTTTCCGTTCATATTACTGAAGTAATAGGCATAGTGGTTCCAAATGAACCGGGCGGATTGCATCGTGCGCTCCAAATTCTTTCTTCCGAAGGGATCAGCGTTGAATATATGTATGCGTTCGCTTTGAGCGACCGCGCGACGGTTATTATTCGCACCGAAGCAGTGGAACAGACCATATCTGCTTTTCAGAAACATAAAATGGAATTGGTAAAAGCCAGTGATATATATGAAATTTAGAAAATTCCAAATAACAATAACTCAAAATTCAATCAAGTTCCAATAAATGGTATCAAATGTTGTTTGTCGTTTGATATTTTAATAAAAAAAATAGAAATAGATTGATGTTACGGTTTTCATAAATAGAAAACATAATTATTTGTTATTTGTCATTTGTTTGTTATTTGAATATTGATTTTTTTATTTTAATAAAAGATTTAGGATAGTCCCATGATTCGTTTTTCAAAAGCAGTGAATTCTCTACGCTCGTCGGAAATCAGGGATTTAATGGGACTTGCCACACGGCCGGATATTATATCCTTCGCCGGTGGAATGCCCGGAAATGAATTATTTCCTGTAGAAGATATTGATGAGATTTATAATAATTTAGAGCTCGATCTAAAGCGAACGGCTTTTCAGTACGGACCGACTCCCGGCTACCCTCCTCTGCTTGAATCTTTAAAGGAATACCTGAATAAAAAAGGAATGCCGGTTAATAACAACAAATTAATGATAACTACAGGATCTTTGCAGGCGATCAATATTTTAGCGAAAGTGTTTATTGATCCCGGTGATACCGTTGTAACAGAGAACCCATGTTTTATCGGCGCTATTTCAGCTTTTAAATCGTATCAGGCAAATTTAGCAGGCATTAATCTAGACGAAGACGGCATAGACATACAATCGCTGAAAGCTTTTCTGAAAAAATATAAATCTGTGCCGCCGAAATTTATTTATATTACTCCGTATTTTCATAACCCGGCCGGAACGTTATATACCGAGCAAAGAAAAAAAGAACTTATTCTGGTTTTGAAAGAACATGGTTTATTGCTTGTCGAAGACGATGCTTATGGTGAGCTGTACTTTGACGAGGACGTCCGAAAAAGAGTTATGCCGATGAAGGCATTGTACGAGAACGAATTGACAATCTGCTATACAGGAACATTCTCCAAGATACTCGGCCCCGGCTTCAGGCTGGGATGGATGCTGGTGCCTCCGGATATTTACCAGAAAGCAGAGCTGGTGAAACAGTCCATGGATGCCTGTTCGCCTAATTTTACGCAGGTGCTTGCGAACGAATTTTTGCGAAGCGGCAGGATGGAAAAATATATTCTAAAAATGCGTGAAGTATACAGAAAGCGCAAAGATATAACGGCTGCGGCGATTAGAAAATATTTTCCGCCTGAAGTTACCTGGACTGAACCTCAGGGCGGATTTTACATCTGGTTAAAACTGCCTCCTCGGATAGACATAATGGCTGTGCTAAAATCAAGTATTGAGAAAGGCGCAGTATTTGTTATAGGAAGAACATTCGATCCGGAAGGCAGGGACAACAGTCATTTCAGGCTTGCATATTCCCATACTCCCGAGGATAAAATCGAAAAAGGTATTCAGATCCTCGGCGGTTGTCTTAATGAAGCACTCAAAAGCTTAAAATAACGATACTGCATTTTTTTAGCAGTCGAATTGCGATCTTAATAATTGAACTTCCTCTTTCTCTTCGATATATTGATCCATTCGCAATCAGGAATATAATTTGTATAGACCACGCAAGTCGCTCGGCCAGAATTTTTTGCAGGACGAAAACATCCTCCGAAAAATTATCGATTATCTTCACCTGCAGAATGGCGATGCGGTTGTCGAGATAGGTCCCGGCCAGGGAGCTTTGACAAAGCATCTGATTTTACAGCCGGTTACATTAATCGGGATAGATATCGATGAACGTGCAATAGCCCTGCTGCGGGAGACTATTGGTGAAAAAGCGATTTTTATTCAAGCGGACGTCCTGGATGTAGACCTGAAAAAACTTTTTGATAAATGCGGCAAGAAATTGAGGATTATCGGCAACATACCATATTACCTCACCAGCGAAATTCTTTTTTGGCTTTTTGATGCGCGCAAATATATTACAGATGCCGTAATAATGATGCAGCTGGAAGTTGCACGCCGCCTGATCGCTCCTCCCAAAAACAAGGAATACGGTATCCTGTCGGTATTTGCACAGTTTTATACGGAATGCGAACTGCTTTTTAAGGTCTCTAAAAACTGTTTTTATCCGAAACCGGAAGTGGACTCTGCCGTTGTGCATCTGAATTTTAAAAAAACACTTCCTCATGTAGATGAAAAAATGTTACGCTCTGTTGTCCGGGCAACATTCGGCAAGAGACGAAAAACGCTCCGGAACGGATTGAAATCACTGGACTATGAAGATACTGTGCTTGATCGGTTACCGTTTGATCTGAAGAAAAGACCGGAAGAATTAAGTGTAAATGAATTTGTGGAGCTTACGGAATCAATAAGGAAAATTTTATACGCATGAAAAAGTATTATTCTCGCCTGACTACCGTTGATTTCGTATCGATTGTTTTTTTATCCCTTCTGATTTTGCTGGACCTGATATTCTGCAGGCGTGTTTCTGCCTGGGCGGCGATCACTGCCGTTAATTTAGCGGTCATCATTTTTATTTTGTTTCTTGCTTATATAACCGATAAAAAGAAAACAAGACTATTGACGGGGATTCATCGTTTTTATAACTACGGTATAGTTTTTTTTGTTTATAAAGAGATTTACCTGATGGTGCACGCAATTAATCCAATAGACTACGACGAATTGTTTATTGCTGTCGATAAATGGATATTCGGCGTAAATCCGACACAATGGATAATGCAGTTTGCCAATCCCGTTTTAACCGAAATACTTCAGATCGCGTATTTTTCATATTATTTCCTTTTTATCGTACTGGGAGTGGATCTTTACTGCAGGCGGACAATCAAGGATTTTGATCATGGCGCATTTCTTATTGTATACGGATTTTACCTGTCTTATTTAGGCTATTTTCTTCTTCCTGCAATCGGGCCGAGATTTACACTTCATGATTTTTATGCAATAAACGAAGAATTGCCAGGACTGCTTTTTACATCATGGATAAGGGACTTTCTTAATATGGGCGAGTCTATTTCGTCCAATATGCCGAATGCAGCAGAACTAGTTCAGCGCGATGTCTTCCCCAGCGGCCACACACAGCTCACTCTGACAGTAGTATATTTAAGTTATAAGTACAAACTGCAGACCAGATGGATTATCGCCGTTTTGGCCGGATTATTAATTATTGCCACGATATACCATCGTTATCATTATGTAGCAGACCTTTTAGGCGGGTTTGCTTTCTTTGTTTTTACGATTTGGAGCGGTAAAAAAATTCAAGATTGGTGGGAAACAAAAATTCTGAATTAAAAATTATTTTTTCTTGCACATAGCATTAAAATACTATAAGTTTTTCATTATTCAGTAAGAAAAGCAGAAAATGACACACGAACAAATAATTACTGAGCTTGAGACGCTTGCATCGAATTGCGGAATTACGATCCGATACGAAAAAGGCGATTTCGACGGCGGCTATTGTGTTTTAAAAGCAGAACGCCTTATTGTAATTAATAAAAGGTTATTGCTTGCCCGCAGGGCTTCCGTTCTTGCACAGGGGTTGGCAGAGGTGGGTATAGATGAAATGTATCTTAAACCGGCGATACGTGAGTATATAGAAGACGAACTGGCTCGTGCTGCAAAGTCATAGTATTTGAGTATATTTGATAGGTTTAGTTTAAGAAGTCCGTTATTTTAACTGTCTTTTAGGTTAATATTATATACAGCTGAGAAGCTGCCTGCCCCGTTGTGTCATAAACGGGGGACTCTACATTTTAAACACATAATTTCATTAATTTTCGTATATAACTGAAATCCTAATATTCATTAAACCTTTGACTTTTTCGTAGCTTTCTCTTATTCTTTAAAGTATTCTTGTCTCATTTTTCCAGCTTTTGATTTATCAAAGGATAAACACTATGCGAATTCTAATCATAAACGGACCAAATCTTGATATACTCGGCAAACGCGAGCCGAAAATCTACGGCACAACAACTCTGTCGGATATTGAAAAGCGGCTGAAGAAAAAATTCCCGAAAGTTAAATTGGAATTCTATCAGTCTAATAGTGAAGGTCCGATAATAGATGCTTTGCATACCGCCCTGGACGGATCGGTAAACGGCGTTGTATTGAATCCGGGAGCGTTTACCCATTATTCCTATGCGATCAGGGATGCAGCCGCAGCTGTGAAAGTCCCGGTAATAGAAGTGCACCTGAGCAATGTTGATGCGAGAGAGGAATTCAGGCGGGTATCTGTTACAGCGCCTGTGTGCAAGGGAGTAATTGCCGGTTTCGGCGTACGCGGATATGAATTGGCAGTAGAATTGATAATTAACCAGGATTAAAAACATTTGCGGGTAATTATGACAGCATCGCGTGTATATGCCCCGCGAAAGATCGGCAGCTTAATCTTGAAAAATTAAATATAATTATGATCAAAGCTGTAATTTTTGATTTGGATAATACGCTTGTCGATTTCATGCTGATGAAAAGTCAGGCTGTAGATGCGGCTATTAATGCCATGCGCGATGCCGGACTCAATCTATCCGCCGGTGAAATCCGTCAGCGTATTGATCAGATTTATAATGAACGCGGTATAGAATTCCAGAGCGTTTTTGATGAACTGCTTTACAGGGAGTTTAGCAAGATTGATCATAAAATTCTTGCCGCAGGCGTAATTGCCTACCGGCGTGCACGTGAAGCCGCCCTTGTTCCTTATCCGCATGTCACAATGACATTGATTAATCTTACAAAAATGCAGCTGAAACTCGGGGTTGTATCCGATGCACCCGGTAAAGAAGCATGGCTCCGCCTTTGTTATTTGAATTTTCATCATTTATTTGATGCGGTTGTGACTCACGATGATACAGGAATGCGCAAACCTAATCCGGAACCATTTCAAAAAGTAATGGAAATGCTGAAAATAAAGCCCGCCGAGGCATTGATGGTAGGTGATTGGGCTGAACGGGATGTTCTGGGTGCAGCGCAGGTCGGAATGAAAACAGTCTTTGCGCGATATGGAAATACATTCGGCACTGAAATTTCAAATGCTGATTATGATATTGATGATATCACCCAGGTGATCAGTATCGTTAAAGATGAAAATCGGAAAGAACAGTTATGAGCAAGATTCTCGGCATAGGTGTGGACGTGGTAGATGTCCAACGAATGAGAGACGTGCTGGATAAACAGGGAAAGGCGTTCCTCGATAAAGTATTCAGCGACATGGAAGTAACATACTGTAAAACCAGAAGCAAACCGTACATTCATTTTGGCGCAAGGTTTGCCGCTAAAGAAGCAGTGGCTAAAGCTATGAGGACAGGATGGAGCGGTGCATTTCATTGGAGGGATATAGAAGTAGTAAATGATCAAAGCGGGGCCCCGCATGTACTTCTATCCCGTGATGTAGCAAAAGCATTAGAGCAATGCATTGTGCATCTATCGCTTTCTCATACGGATAATACTGTAGTAGCTCTTGTGGTTTTAGAAAGCAAAAAATGAAAAGTTAGGTAATACTCAAATCATCCAAAATGCGGTTTTTTAATCAAATTAAACAAATGGTAAATATTTTCGAGATATTTTGTGATATTAATCACATTTATTTGTTTCATATTTACTCCCCTTTTTTTATTTGCTATTTGTTCGGCTATAATTTACATTTACTTAGGTAATTTCACTTATCTAATCTATTAAAAATCATAATAAACAAAGGAGAAGTATAATGAAACAACGTCTCTATTTGATTACGCTGATTGTTGCACTATTGGTGGTAATCTTTACTGTTCAATCTTTTGGGCAGTTTCAGAGCAGGGGGGTTCGTATCGGTGGCGGCGCAGGTTTCCTAATGGGTCACACTGAAAAAGATAATGATGATATAAGCGAAGCTGTGCAGGGATTTATCAGGCATAATATCGTCGATCATCTTGACGGTGATCTTTCCGGCGTTTATGGCGGAATTAAAGCAACCAACTATCAGGCAGATTTGTATTATGCTGAATATAAACTGCTTTATAAACCATGGGCTTCGAAAAGCGTTGAGCCGTATATCGGTGCTGGTTTGGGTTATGGTTATTACGAAACCAATAAGTGGTTCCTATCGCCGATTCATCCGAAAGACGAATACTTCCCTTATATCCCTATCACAATTGGGTTGGAATGGCAGTTTGCTGAAGGATTTTTCTTTGACTTAAACGGCAACTATGCTTATACAACTACAGATAGGATGGTTCATGATAGGATAACCGGTGCAGAGGGTGGAAATAGCTGGCCTGACAATTGGCTGAGTATTTTCGGACGGCTCAGTTTTACACTCTTCGGCGGCGACAGTGACGGAGATAAAGATGGACTGCTTAAGAGTGAAGAAAAGAAAATTGGTACCAATCCGGATAATTTCGATACCGACGGCGACGGACTCGGTGACGGTGATGAAGTGCGTAAATATATGACAAGTCCGTTGAAAGCCGATTCAGACAACGACGGTCTGTCGGATGCGGATGAAGTCATGAAATATAAGACAGATCCTCTGAAGATGGATACGGACGGCGATGGACTGAGCGATGGTGACGAAGTGAACAAGTATAAGACAGACCCGTTGAAGGTCGATACAGACGGTGACGGCCTGTCGGATGGCGACGAAGTTACGAAATACAAGACCGATCCGCTGAAAGCCGACACAGACGGCGACGGCTTAACGGACGGAAACGAAGTGCTGAAGTACAAGACCGATCCTCTGAAAGTCGATACGGATGGAGACGGACTAAGCGACGGCGATGAGGTCAATTTGACAAAGACAGATCCGTTAAAACCCGATACAGACGGTGATGGATATACCGATGGTGAAGAAGTAAAGAATAAGACCAATCCGCTGGATCCCAATGATCCGAAGAAACCGAAACCGGTTGCATTCAAGACCGAAGTAGGTAAAGCGATTGTTCTTGAAGGTATTGTATTCAAGACCGGAAGTGCAGTTATAACGGATGTTTCGGATGCTATCCTGTCGAATGCAAAGAAGACGTTAGAAGATAATCCCGAGATCTTTGTACAGATCCAAGGATTTACCGATGCTGTCGGAAGTGAGAAGACAAATCTGAGATTATCGCAAAAACGTGCTGATGCAGTTAAAGCATGGCTGATAAGAAATGGAATTTCATCGAAACGCATTACTGCGAAGGGTTTTGGTGAAGCCAATCCTATCGGCGATAATTCGACACCGGAAGGTCGTCAGAAGAACCGAAGAATTGAGTTCTTCAGAACGAAGTAATTAACCGGATCAGGCAGTAATAAAGATGCCCCTTGCCTTTGGATTAAACCATGGTAAGGGGCATCTTGCTTGATACTTTCATCCGGAAATTTTAAATTCTTAATTAAGAAGGAGGTTTTATGTCTTTGTTTAAAGAATTCAAATCATTTGCGATGCGCGGAAATGTTGTCGATATGGCAGTCGGTATAATTATTGGAGTAGCTTTTGGAAAAATTGTTAGTTCATTAGTGAATGATGTTTTAATGCCTCCAATAGGTGTTATTGTCGGCGGAACGGATTTCAGCAATCTTAGTATAGTTTTAAAAGAAGCTGCCGCCGAACAAGCTGCTGTTGTAATAAAATATGGACTATTTATTAATTATCTCATCGATTTTATAATCATTGCATTTGTGATATTTTTGCTTATTAAAGCGATAAACCGCTTGGCAAAGAAGCCAGAAACCGCACCGGAAAAACCAACTACAAAAGAATGCCCGGAATGTTTGATGACCATTCCGATAAATGCAAGAAAATGCGGACATTGTACTTCTGTATTAAAATAGAATAAAATAAACAGAGGAGTATTATGAGAAACGTGTTATTATTGGTGTCTTTATTGACTGTGAATACTGCTTTAAGCCAGGATTCCTTAAATGTGTTACCGGCCGTTGTTGATACTTCATGGAAACATTCGGCCATCATCAGTGCAAATGTTACACAGATATCATTTACAGATTGGGCGCAGGGCGGAGATAATGCACTTGCATACGCTTTATTTCTTGATGGAAAATCCGTGTATGAAGTCGATGTTATTCAATGGGCGAACAGCTATAAATTCGGATATGGACAGGCGAGACTTGGTTCGCAGAGCACTCGTAAAACGGACGACAGGATTGATCTTGAAAGCGTTCTTACCTATAAGATTGGAACCTATATTAATCCATTCGCATCAGTATCGTTGAAAACACAATTTGCAGAAGGCGTTACATTTGATGCTGCAGGCAGCGCTGTGTCGGTTTCCAATTTTTTTGATCCGGCATATATTACGCAAACTATTGGCGTCGGATATCAACACTCTCCTCATCTAAAAACAAGAATAGGTGCTGCCTTACGGGAGACTGTTGCAGATGTTTATGCTGCCAAATACTCGGACGATTTAGAAACAATCCCGGAGGTTGAAAAAATCAGAGTTGAAGGCGGTATAGAGTCGGTTACGGAAATCAACTGGCCGGTGATGGAAAACGTTATTTTCAATGCGAAACTGGAAATATTTGCACCTATAAAAAATCTTGACCGAATGACTGTTCGAAGCGATAATACACTTTCTGCAAAGGTAAACAAATACTTATCAGTTAATTTAAATGTATACCTGATAAATGATCCTCAAATACAAGCCAGAACTCAAATAAAAGAAACCCTGGCTTTAGGATTCAGCTACACATTGCTGTAAAAGCTGTTATTTTCTAAAAAAGGCCCGAATGTTCATTATACAATCGGGCCTTTTTGTTTCTGATCACAGGTTCCGTATTGCGATTGAATGGAAATCTAACTACTATTTTCACAAATGATCTAAATCGCCGGTATCGATGATTTATGTATTTCAGAAATTCTCAAATATTTCGGAATATGCTTAAAAAGGTTTGTTAAGAATAAACAGAAAATTCAGATTATCGTTAATATATTGACGGTCCAATGGAGGTTGCGATGAAACGGATAATAGTTCTCCTAATACTTTTTATTATCGTTGTCTGCGGCAGTGGTATCGTTGGTATTGTACTCTATAGAAGTATTACGCAGAAATTCAGATCTGAGCATTTGCTTTCGGTAGAGAAAATCGAGAAAATGGGAAAACTCGAATTGGTCAAGGTAAACATTAAAGATGTCTTAGAGCAGACAGGCGAAAGGCCGTTTTATTTACCGAATGCAAAAGCTGTTCTGATTATAGCCGGCGAGGTAATTGCAGGCATTGATCTTGAAAAGGTGCAAAAAGAAGATATTTCCGATTCAGGGACAGAACTCACCATTACACTGCCGAAACCGGAAGTTCTTATGTCTAAAGTCAATCATGAAAAATCCAAGATCTATAATATTGAATGGGGCGGATTTTCGACAGCGAGCCTGGTAGATGAAGCTTATAAAGCCGCCGAAAGAAGAATTATTGAAGAAGCCTTGAATACGGGATATGAAGAAACGTGTAAGAATAATGCAAGGACGCTTCTGACGCCGATTTTCAGGGAAATTTCAGGAAAAGAAATCAATATTTTATTTAAAAATTAAAAAGAGACATAAAAGAATTCCGCCATTAAATCAGTATAAGGCATTTTATTAAATGCCTGGATTTTCCTGCAGCTCAGCAGCAATATCCATTGCCGTTTTGTCCGCCATGCAACTTTTTCCGCGAAAACAGCGTATATAAATGTATAAGGAAGTTATCCCTAATAACTTTTTATTACAAATGCTCATTCGCCGAATTATTTAATTATGAAAACAGAACTGGAAGATATCGAGCAGATACGCGTGCAATTCGGAATACTGACGAAAGAAGTATCCGCATATAAACAGATGCTTGAAGATTTCTTAAAAACACAGGGAACTCAAAAGAATCGAGCGAACAACGCTAAAATACTCGTAAAAGTTAATGGACGATTCATAATTATACAAACAGGCGATATCTGCTGGATAGAAGCGTGCGGGGATTATATCCGGCTGCACTGCAGTTCAAAATCGTTTATTATTCATCAAAAGATCGGGGACATGGAAAAAAAATTGGATCCATATCTGTTTTTCCGTGTCAATAAATCGGCAATTATTAATATTGATTTTATTAAGGAAATGGAACCGATGAATCATGGCGATTATTTGATCACTCTTCGGGACAGTACGCAGTTGAATTTAAGCCGCAACTACCGAAATTGTCTTTCTACCATGTTCGGCCAGCATATTTAATAAAAACCGTAAAATTCTCCCTCTTATCGATAATTAAATCCATCTTGTGTTTTTCTCCACTCTCTTCGTCGAATAAAAAGAACTTACCTGATATTCTTCCGTACTAGAGTTTAAAAGGCGGTTTCTCACGAGTGTTCAATATTATTCAATGGAGGTAGTCATGAAAAAATCTTTTATTCTGTTATCAGTCCTTTTATCATTGGTGCTGGTAATGCCGGCTTCCGCAAAGGAACCCGTTATACCTGCAGGTGTTGATATAACAGCGGCTGAAGATAATCTTCTGTTCGGATTATCGAGCAGCAATACGGGTGTTCAGCGCAGCTGTGCACTTATGCTCGGTAAAATACATTCTGACCGAGCATTAATTCCTTTAATGGCGGTCTTTTCTCAGAGCTCCGATGAGAATCTTCGAATTGCGGCAGCCTGGGCGCTTTGCATGATAGGAGACAGGCGGGGCGTCAACGCAGTAAAAACCGCGGCAGAGAACGACGACAGTCCGCGGGTACAGTCGGTCTGTAAACTATATTATGAAACCTTTAAAAAAAGCGGAAAGTTCTCTATGGAAGTACCTGATGAGAATATCGGCAACTGATTACGATCAGGGAAATAAGAAGATCTCTAAGGCTCGTTCTTGTGGGACGAGCCTTTTTTATGATTTGAGGTCAATAAGGTGCAAGATGAGAGTTTTCAGTTTCATGAAATAACTGGGCAGGCGGTCACCGGCTGGACTGTAATATGATTTAACCCCTCCTTAATAATACGGTGAAGAGTAAATAGTAAACAGCCGGTAGCCGAAAGCTTTAGCTTTCGTAAAAGCAGTGAAAAGTGATAAGTGATATGTGATAAGTAAACAGTGAAGAGTAAACAGTAAACAGTGAGCAGTAGTCGAAAGCTTTAGCTTTCGTAGAAGAGTAAATGGTGAGGAGTAAACAGTTGAAAAAGCATCTGATAGATATTAAAGATCGCTTTTGTAGGGGTACAATGCATTGTGCCCGGATAAAACAAGTCCCATAACCTGGTATCAAATCCACAAACATTTTGAAAAGAATGCAGAGTCCGCCGTTAGCGAAACAACGGGACAGGCGGCTCCTAGCCGGACGGTAATATAATTTAACCCCTCCTTAATCCTCCCCTTTCAAAAAAGGGGAGGAAATAGGTGTAGAATCCGGTCACCGACCGGATTATTATAAATCTTCTACGCAATCATATCATTATCATCCGATCTGGTGATCGCCTACCTGCCCACGCAGGCAGGGATTCTACTTTCTGTTTGGCGGGACGACAGCAAGAAGGCGGGGAAAAGTGTACTGCATTAGTTAGCACGATTCATCGAGTTCGAATAATTATTCATTAGGATTAAAAGAAAGAAGTAGTGCAAATGAAAATCGGAGGTTAAAGTATGGTTTTTAATTATCAGAGTCCATTGCACTTCTGTGTTCTGTTATTAACCTGGACATATTATTGCTTACATCCTGCTGTACTTCTTCGTAGCTCTTTGTACCCGCCAGTTTATTATGAATCGCGTTGGACAGCGAAAGTAAGGACTCTACTCCGGAAGATAAAACACCGAACTGCTGGCGCATTTCTGTCAGGGCGTTCTGCATACGCTGCTGCTCTTCCTGGGAAATGGAAGACATAATCGGCTTAAATGTTTCATCGAGACTCATCGAAAGCAGAGAAATAGAATTGCTAAGTATATGAGAAAGTGATATAAGAGTTGAATGAAACAGATCAAACGTTACACGATCGCTTTCCCTGTGTTTTTTATATTCTTCCTGAGATCTTTTATCTTTCCTGAACAGGTAGCGTTCATACACGCCGTTGATCACAACAGCCAGATGATGCAGTTTGAGGTTGTCTTTCGGTATATAATCGTACGCGCCGAGTTTGAGCGCTTCAACAGCAATAGTTTCAGAACCAACTCCCGTCAGCATTATTACCGGTGTATCCAGTTTTTGTTCATGTATCCACTGAAGTACATTTAAACCGGACATTTCAGGCATTCTATAATCGAGAATAATTACATCGTACTTTGAATGCGAAAGCGCTTCGATGGCAGACTTCCCAGAGTCGCATGTTTCAACTTTATAACCCTGAGATGATAGAAACGCATATGCGGCAAGCCGGAAAGAAGGCTCGTCTTCAGCAATGAGTATTGTCTGTGCTAAAGGCATAAATTCTTTGTGTTATAAATACACCGTTAATGTATAGGCATGACAATTAAATAACAAATTAGAATGTTCTAATATCCATTAATATTTTTTAAAAAACATCCAACAATTACTTGGATAATATTTATTTGGACTTTTTTACAGAATAAGTGTTGAATTTTCAGTCCAATATTGATCTCATTCTCTGTTTCAGAATTTTCAGCTTAGCGTCCAGGTCCTCGACATCCTGCTGAGCATCAATTGTTCCCTCAAGTCTGTTGGATATTACGCGTGTAAGATCCAGAAGAGATTTAGTGCCGAAAGAAATTATTTTATAGCTTTCCTTGAGAGTATCATATGCTTTTTCAATATTTGCCTTTGCCTCTGCAGGCAAATTCAGTTTAAGCTCTTTCTCGGTATCTTCAAGAACCAGGGCGACGACAGAAAGTGTTGTGCTTAGAAGCTGTGAGCTGATAGAGATATAATTCCGTGTCAGTTCGGCGGTTGTGGTGTTGTGCCCTTCGCGTTTATGAAGATCTTCGAAAAGCATTTTCTGTTTTTTAAACAGGTACCGTTCATAAACTCCGTTTATTATAATCGGCAAATGATTAAGGTCGAATAAATCCTTGCGAATATAGTCATAAGCGCCATATTTTAGAGCTTCTATAGCAACATTCTCCGAACCCGCACCGGTCAGCATTATTGTAGGCGTATCGATTTTGTCTTCAGCCATTTTTTGTAAGACATCCAGTCCGGACATGTGGGGCATTTTGTAATCCAGGATAAGTACATCGAAAGGCTGTCTTTTAAGGGCATTCAATGCATCGATACCGGATTCGACCGAATCCACGTCGTAGCAATTGGTCGACCGAAGAAAGAGCGCACAGGATTTATGGAACAGTTCTTCGTCGTCGGCAATAAGAACGTGAATTCTCCTGGTCTCTTCCGGGCTTTCTTCATAAGGACTTTGCATACGTTAGTCTCCTCGATTGTTTTAAAAAACAGTACTGCTAAAGAATATCGTGCATAATTGTTAGATATATATAATAATAAATATACACATTTATTATATTTTATTGACTATGCGCTCATATGGAAGCGAAATAATAAATTCCGTCCCTTTATTAATTTCACTGGTTACCGATATTTTCCCTTTATGCAGTTCAATGATCCATTTTACCAGAGCAAGGCCCAACCCTGAACTTCGATGTTTTGAACCCTTCTGTGCATATGAAATAAAGGGATCGAATATTTTTTCAAGATTATCCTGTGCAATACCGGATCCCGTGTCTGCAAATTTGATGACAACATTATTCCCGTCAGCATAGTAACTTATCCTGATGCGATTGCCGGCAGGAGTGTTTTTAATGGAGTTGTCCAGCAAATTAAAAAACACCTGTCGTAATCTGATTATATCGGCCTTCAAGTATACTTCAGGGCCTTTTTTTAATACTACCGTTATGTTTTTCGGACGTGAAAGGAATAAAGCTTCATCATAGAAGTTGTTGAGAAACTGAAAAAGTGATATCGTTTCGGTATTCAAAGCTAAAGTACCCGACTGCATCGTTCCCAGACTGAGCAAATCTTCAACCGTTCTGTTCAACCGGAGAATTTCATCGTACACTGATGCTGTAATACTGCGTATTTCTTTTATCCTGGAATGTGAAACAAGAGCAGATTCCAATTGATTGCGAATGATAGCCAGCGGGGTTCGCAGTTCATGAGTGGCGAATGAAGAAAATTGCAGTGCCTGGTTTCTTGATGCATGCAGCTTTTCCAGAAGCTTTGAAACCGTTTTAGTCAGCTGGTTCACTTCACCCTTCGGTGTTGCCGGGAGTTTGAGATGATCGTTCCCTACAGGCTGTTGGATGAGCGACTGCAGGTATTGATTCAATTTCTGAACCGGTCTATGAAGCCGGCGGTAACGCCATGTGCCTAATAAAATGAATAAAATTGTCAATGAAGGTAAAAGAACAATAGGATTGGAAGAACCTTCCTTAACAAGAACCCAGTACGTCGGAATTAACGCGGTAACATAAACGGTATGCCCATTAAATGTTTCTGCGTAGACCCTGTAATTATTTCCTTTAATCTTGACAGTTGACGGTTCCATTAAATTGACGGAGCCGGCAAAAGAAGAATCGGCATGCCCCGTCTTCAATAAACTTCTGCCGTCTGTGCCGAGGATTTCTATCGATAATGAATTCCGGTCCTGATCAACATAATTACTAAGCAGGTTTATCAAGCGAGAAGGCGGTACATCGGATTCAGTGAGAATCCCTGCGAGGGAATTAATTCTGCAGGCTTCCTGCTGCAATGACCGGTCTGTTTTTTCAATAAAAGATAAATATAAAACAAGTATCCAAAGAATTATTATACACAGTATAAGTAATAATGAAATGCTGAAATAAATCGGTGCGCTTTTACTGTCTTGAGATGTTTGATTTTCCATAATTTACGAGTCTTTTAGAATAAATCCTTCACCCCGAACTGTCTCGATTAACTTCTTCGGAAAATTCTTGTCGATTGAATCTCTTAAATAGCTGACATAAACATCCACTATGTTTGTCCCCATATCATATTTATATCCCCATACTTGTTCTGCAATTCGGCGTCTTGTCAGTATCGTATTTTTATTACGGAGGAAAAATTCCAATAATGAGAATTCAGTCTGAGAAAGGCTTATATTTTTTTCGCCCCGGTAGACTGTGCGTTTTACCATATCCATGCTCAGGTCCTGCGCTTTCAGGATTGCCGTGCGAAGTGTTCCGGATCGTCTGAGGATTGCCTGAATACGGGCTATCAATTCGCTGGAATCGAACGGTTTGGTCAGGTAGTCGTCGGCCCCGATTTCAAGTCCCGTTACGCGGTCTTTTACCGAATCCCTCGCCGAAATTATCAGTATTGGAGTTAGGTAGGATCTTGAGCGAATTTCATGTATGACGTCGATCCCCGATTTATTCGGTATATTAAGGTCGAGAACGACAATGTGATATTCTTCCGAAAGAATGCTGTTAATAGCACTTTGGCCGTCATAAACTATATCAACTTCGTAGCTTGCCCTCGCGAGTTGGCGTCCGATTACACGGGCCAGTTTACGCTCGTCTTCTACTAACAGGATTTTTATCTGCACGTCGCTCTTCTCTGTTTTGATGGAGGAGGAAATGCCCAAATATCATTATTCTTATTGAATTATCCCAATAAGAATGCCAAAAGTTATGCAGAAAAAGTAGCTATGTCAATAGCAGCCTGCAGAAACAATCTGTCTGCTGTTCCTACAAATTTGTTTCCAGCTTCGAAGAGGTTTCTATTAAATACTTTTCACGGAAAAATGGAGAATATTTATTTTTGCATTTATTGCAAGCTGTAAAATTTTGAATATCGTATCAAATGTATTCATGAAATTAGCTGATAAGAATAAAAATAATTCCATTGTTATTGATGCCATCGCTTGACACCATACCTATAATCCCGTACAATAATAGTCAGCATATTTACTTGATAAAAATTGATGATATGACTTTTATTTCATTCTATTGCTGGTTTTACTTGCTTTTCGTGTGCTATGCCGGGGACACGATTTCGGCGGCAAATTCCTCAGGTGCCTATGAAGAAGAATATATTTCCGGCGATGTGGTTTATCAAATAGATTCTCTTTTTAAAGGCCTTTCAATAGAAAAAGGATTCAATGGGAATGTCCTTATTGCACAGAAAGGCAGAATTATCTATAAAAATTCATTTGGTTATGCCGATTTGGGAGAAAAAACACCGCTGAATATAGAATCCACTTTTCAGCTGGCTTCCATTACGAAACAATTTACAGCAATGGCAATTATGATGCTATATGAGGAGGGCAGGCTTAATTTTACCGACACGCTACAGCGGTTTTTCCCGGAATTTCCCTATAAAAACATTACGATTCACCAGTTGCTTACACATCGATCAGGACTTCCGGAATATATGTATTTTTCAGGCCGTTACTGGCGGAATAAAAAGCATTTAATGAGCAACATTGATGTCCTGGATATGATGATTACATACAAACCGGGAATCAATTTTTTACCTGATCGAAAATATAAATACTGCAATACCGGGTATGCACTGCTTGCAAGTATTGTTGAACAGGTATCCGGACTGCAATACCATGTTTTCCTGGAAAGAAGAATTTTTAAACCTCTTAATATGCAAAAGACATTTGTTTATAATACAAAAAAAATGGAAGGCGCCGAAAATATCACGCTAGGGTATAAAAACAGCAGACGACAGGCGGAAGAAGATTATCTATGCGGCGTGGTTGGCGATAAGGGGATTTATTCCACTGTTGAAGATATATTCAAATGGGACCAGGCGCTGTATACTGAAAAATTAATCAAACAATCGACTCTTCAGGAGGCGTTTACACCTTTCAGCTATAACTGGCGGGATGATAACAGCTATGGCTACGGCTGGCGCATTATGGAAAGCGACAGCGGGAAAATTGTATATCATGCAGGTTTATGGCGCGGATATAACGGTGTATTTGCGAGAAGACTGCAAGATAAAACAACAATCATCGTTTTGTGCAACAAGGTGAATTCATCTTTTGAGAGCATAGATCAGTATATGGGAATTCTGGATTCAGCGCAACATAAAATATCTTCGACCGGCGGCGATTAATCTTATTTGTATAAAAAATTAGTCAGGATTTTCATATGGAAAAAAAGAATGCTGCTCAGGATGGAACAAATCTGCTGGTGATAATTGCATCTCTTGTTATCATCGTGTGGGGTATTATTCAGGCACAATCTGTACTGGTGCTTTTACTGGCGGCATTGTTCCTTGCTGTTATCGGGGCGCCTCCCGTCCTTTGGCTGAAAGAAAAAAGAATACCCAACTTTCTCGCAGTAGCTGTAGTTCTTGCATGCCTGATAGCAATTCTGATAATAGCTGGCGGCCTAATCGGTACATCTCTCGCCAGTTTCTCCGACAGCGTTCCATTCTACCAGCAGCGAATTCAGGAGGAGATACAGGCATTACGGTTATTTTTAGCCGAAAAAGGTTTTGAAATAAGCGATAACGCCTTGATTGAATATGTCAATCCTGGATCAATTATGAATTTAACTGCAAGTTTGTTGTCTGGTCTGACTTCAACAATTTCCAGCATATTTCTCATATTGCTTACCGTTATGTTTATTCTGCTCGAAGTTTCAAGTTTTCCCGTTAAACTTCGCGCCATACTAGATGATCCAAAAGCAGATTTTTCACAATTCAGAAAGTTTATAGACGATATAAATCATTATTTGGTTTTAAAAACAGGCATCAGTGTTACAACAGGAATTATCATAGGCATC
Source organism: Bacteroidota bacterium (assembly GCA_016928255.1). Classification (GTDB taxonomy): domain Bacteria; phylum Bacteroidota; class Ignavibacteria; order UBA10030; family UBA10030; genus Fen-1298. The sequence goes on along the minus strand of JAFGLB010000224.1, from coordinate 20,295 downwards.
TGGATGTCAATCCTCGGTGTCGATTTTCCTGTGCTCTGGGGTTTTCTGGCTTTCCTGCTGAATTATGTGCCAAATCTCGGGGTAATAATCGCAGCTTTACCGGCGGTGCTGTTAACGTTAATACAATACGGATTTGCCAAGGCACTGATTGCGGCCGGAGGGTATATTGCCGTTAATTTTATAATAGGCACTTTTATTGAACCGAAACTTGTCGGGCGCGGTGTAGGTTTATCCACGCTCGTTGTGTTTCTTTCGTTAATTTTTTGGGGGAATTTACTCGGCCTTATCGGAATGGTGCTCTGCATTCCTTTTACTATGACGCTGAAATTCGCTCTTGAAAACCATAAAAAGACCCGATGGCTGGCAATATTATTAGGACCGGAGTCTGCGGCTGATGACAGTCCTTTTTTATCCGTTAGAAAAATAAAAATGAAATAATTTTAAAATGAAGGATGACAATCAGTTTTTAATAAAATGTCCGAATTGCCGGCAGATACGTGAGCCTGATTATAACGATACAACCGGGCATTATGTTTGTCCCATCTGTGCGCACCCTCTGGATGCTCAGGTAGTAATAGAAAAAAAGAAACGCGGATTGAAATAGGTTTATAAAGAAGATCGGTTTGATTAATTTTTCTGTAAATAAATTTTCACATGATGGAAAATGCCGTTCTGTAACAGTGCTTTTAGACACTCATGGAAGAAAAGGCAAGAGCGTTACAGTTATCGACGGCCTGCGGCATAATCCGGCAACAATGGACGAAGTCGCACGAATGTTAAAGCAGTACTGCGGTGCCGGCGGGACGGTAAAGGAAGGTAAAATAGAGATACAGGGAGACCAGAGAGACCGTGTTTGCGTCAAACTGAGAGAACTTAATTATTCAGTTATAAAAAAGTAGAAGTTTAAACAATTAACTGATGTTACGCAGGGAAAATAAATTGCCACAATTTTTGATAAATAGCCACGACTTTTGGCGCTGCCATCCTCCGAAGGAGTCCTTTCCGAAGGATGTCTTGCATCGGATATTCGGGACAGGTCGTGGAATATGATAAACAAAATACAGCGGGCTTTAGCCCAATAATATTATCGAAAATATGATTAAAACCTGGTAAAACTTTTAATATTCTAAAAATTTTGAAATAGAAACACTCAACATTTCAATCTTGATAAATTCTACAAAATCAAAAGATTTTATATTGGTTCTTAAATAAGGAGAAAAATATATAATCAAAGAAATCACTGTGCAAAAATTAAACACGAGTAATTTCATACAGGAGAAAGTCGGCGAAATCAGAAGCGCAGTCGGGAGCGGAATAGCAATCAATGCACTTTCGGGAGGTGTCGATTCATCGACTGTAACCATGCTCGGCCATCGTGCCCTGGGCAAGCAGCTTCGTACGGTTTTTATCCAGAACGGTATTATGCGAAAAGATGAACCCGAGCAGGTCGCAGGATATTTTAAAAAACTCGGTGTAACGGTTGAAATCATAGATGCCCGGAAAGAATTTTTTGATGCACTGAAGGGGATTACAGATCCCGAGGCAAAGCGGGAGGCAATTACACAGACCTTTTACCGGAATGTATTCGGCCGCATTGTGAAGGAAAGCGGAGCCAGGTATCTTCTTCAGGGCACAATCCTTACTGACGTAGATGAAACTGTTGCTGGGATTAAGCGGCAGCATAATGTTTTTGAACAGCTAGGAATCGACCCGCAGGAGGCTTTCGGTTATCATATACTCGAGCCGCTGATACAGCTTCGGAAAGACGGTGTGAGAAAACTCGGTAAAGCCCTCGGATTGCCTATTGCGCTGTTCAAGCGGATCCCTTTTCCCGGGCCCGCTCTTTCAGCACGCGTAATCGGTGAAGTTACACCCGAACGAATAGAAACTGTCAGGACGGCGACTGTCATAGCGGAAAAGCTTCTTAAAAATACCGGTGCTTTTCAGTACATGGCAATACTTCATAATGATCGTGTGACCGGGATGCGTGATAACAAACGTGACTTCGGCCAGCAAATAGAAATAAGATGCTGGGACAGCAAAGATGCACGCACTGCAAGACCGACAAAACTTCCTTTTAAGCTTCTTGAGAAGCTTGCAAGTGAAATCGTACGGAAAGTTCCGGGAGTTGTAAGCGTTACATACAATATCACGACAAAACCGCCGTCAACGATTGAAGCAGTTTGATGAATCTTTTATGAATTAAATCTGGACTTTTAAAAGTTCGATCGTCAATTAGTTAAAGGCAGCGGTTTTATGTACTTTCGAAGACTGCAAATCTGAAGAAGGATTATTTTCTTCTTTGTCCTTTTACATTATCCATTAAACGCACTGTCAACTTTAACTTTTTTTCTCTACCTTAATAAAAGTTCCAAATATAAAGTCACTAGTTAATTTCTATTTGCAGAAAACTGCGTGAAGCCATCAAATATTTTTGTTACCGGTTCGACGGGATTTATCGGCACTAAACTTGTAAATGAACTTGTCAGGCAGGGACACACCGTATATGCGCTGACACGTAAAAAAAGCAACCGCGAAGGCCTTAAACATGAACACATAAAGTTTGTTCAGGGCGATATAATGGACCGCGATTCAATTCTTGCAGGAATAAGGAACTGCTCGCTGGTATTTCATCTCGCCGCGTATGCAAAAAACTGGGCTCCGGACCCTAAAATATTCTATGAACATAATGTTATAGGCATGCGCAATGTTTTTGAATGTGCAAAGCAAACCGGAGTGCGCCGGGTTGTATGGACATCTACAATAGTCACATTCGGTCCGACACCGCCCGGTATTGTCGGCGATGAAAATATGCGCCGTATTACACGGCATTATTATACGGAGTATGAAGAAACAAAAGTAATAGCTGAACATGCTGCATTGGATATGGCCGAGAAAGGATTTCCTGTTGTCATTGTAAATCCGACGCGAGTATACGGTCCCGGAAAAATGACCGAAGGCAATTCCGTCAGCCTGATGATAGATCAGTATGACCGCGGCAAACTGCCCATTCTTTTGAATCACGGTACCAATATCGGCAACTATGCACTCGTAGATGATCTTGTGCAGGGGCATATTCTGGCCATGGAAAAAGGACGCATCGGAGAACGATACATACTGGGCGGTGATAATGCGTCGTTAAAGCAGTTTTACGAAATTGTGGACGAGGTCAGCGAGAAAAAACATTTTCAATTCAATTTGCCTCCCACGATAGGATTGGCTTACGGCGGGATTCTTAAATTTTTTGCAGAAAAGTTCGGCATATATCCCCAAATTACAACCGGCTGGGTGCAGACATTTTTGCAGGATTGGGCGTTCTCATGCGCAAAAGCTGAACGTGAACTGGGCTATAAATACACTCCACTTAAAGAAGGAATTCGCCTGACATATGATTGGATCCTTCAGCAACGTAAACTCGGAAAGAATAATTAATGAAAAGATTTGAAAAGCATTTTTCTTTGCCAGCGCTGTTTTCGGAGGAGAATAAAAAATCAGCCGTCATTCTTCTTATCGCACCGGTTGTTTTAACTACCTGGAAATATTACGGAACAAAAACTTTTTACCTTGCGCATCTCAGCGACTTATTTGTTATTTCGGGCAGTGCTGCGATGACGGCGGAGTGGTATAATTATTTCTCTGCCTTTGTTTTGCTCGGACTAACTTCTGTTGCCGTTATTAAATTGATATTTAAAGAATCACTCGCTGATTACGGACTCCGGATAGGCGACTGGAAGTTCTGGCTTCCGGCAGCACTGCTGATCGGAATTGTTATGGTCGGACTTTCATATCTTTCGTCCAAAAATCCGCAGTACATTGCAGAATACCCGCTCTATAAAGGTGCAGGTGATTCTCTGATGCAGTTTATAATACATGCTTTTGCCTATCTTGTTTTCTATATCAGCTGGGAATTTTATTTCCGGGGATTTATGCAAACAGGATTGATGACACGGTTCGGCGTATGGGGAGCGATCCTTGTACAGGTTGCCATTTCATGCATTGTTCATATCGGCAAACCGGACAGCGAAATTTACAGCTCCATCATCGGTGCTTTATTGTGGGGAATATTGGTGTACCGCTCAAAATCAATCTGGCCGGCAGTAGCAACTCATTGGCTGCTCGGAATCTCTCTGGATTTTTTCATCTGCTTTGGTTGAATATAATCTCCGAATTTGTCCTTTGAATCAACTTTGTCAAAATTCGGAAATTGATATGTAAATTCAAGATTCATTATGACAAATAAGAAAATTAGTATTGGTAATGTACAAATCAATGCAACAGAAGGATTGATTTTAACAACTCTGGCATTCTTCAGTTTGCTGGCGATTGTGTTTTATTATAAGATTGAAGATTGGTGGATGCTGGTGCTGAAAAATATCGTGGTTGCGTTTGCTTATATTCTGCTTAATAAGCTAAGCGTAATATCAGGCCGAAAATATCCGCAATTTGTTCTTCGTATTACAGCAGTTGCCTTGGTCCTTATTTATCTTTTTTCCGCAGTTGATAAACTACAATTACTGATTCATCGCGAATGGATGGATTACTACGTACTTGATTTTGAACAATGGATTTTCAATCTGCAGCCGACTCTCTTGCTTGAAGATTATATTTCAAAACCGCTGACGGAATGGATGATGTTCTCGTATGTAATATTCATACCTGTATTTCCCGTGTTTTGCGGAATTGTTTATTATATGTGCGGGGAACCGGCCATGGAAGATTGCTTCTTCAAGCTCGCGTTTACATGCATTCTTTGTATCATCGGATTTATCCTGTTTCCGGTTGCCGGTCCTATGTACTGCATAAAACACCTGTATACAGTACCGCTGGAAGGGTGGATTTGGACTTCCTTTGGCGAGTGCCTGCGAAGCTGCATGCATTCTGCCGGCGGATCTATGCCCAGTCCCTATACAGCTGCTGCAACAATAATATGGGTAACGGTTTATAGGTATCATCGTCCGTCATTCTGGATTATGACCCCGATAGTCCTTTCTCTGTATATTTCAACATTCTACTGTCGTTATCATTATGTAACGGATGCGGTGATAGGCATTATTACTGCTTTTATTGCGCTGGCAATTGCTCCATTTTTGATGAAACTGTGGGATAAAGCAGCTGAACGGAATTCTAAATATTTGAAAAAAGCATAAAAACGGGCATTTACTTTTTTGAATTCCATCATATTAACTTATGGTATCTGTTAATAATGAAAGAAAGGAGTTCGCTATGAAAAGCATTGTATTCTTGTTTACCATTACTGCTTTTTTACTGATTAATGATCGAAGCGTTTTATTTGCACAGTCTGCCACACCTGCCAGCAGCCGGCAATCGGTTGACCTGACCATATATAATTCCAATCTGGCTCTGGTCCGCGAGGAACGTACGATTGATCTTGCAAAAGGATTAAATCGTGTGATTGTTCCCGACATTCCGGCAACCATCGACGGCACATCTTTGCATTTCTCAAGTCTCACTAATCCTGCCGCCGTTAAAGTGCTTGAGCAAAACTATCAGTATGATCTTGTACACCAGGCAAAATTAATGGAAAAATATATCGACAAGGAGGTTGAATTTATACGGATAGATAACGAGACAAAGAAGGAGTATTCAGTTAGAGGTAAACTTCTTGCCACAGGATGGCAGCCGCAGTTGGGATATAATCAATATAGCGGTGGTTCGCCTTATTACTCAACCGGACAAATGATTGCAGAAATCAATGGTAAGATCGAAATAGGTCCTGCCGGGCGGCTTGTTCTTCCAGGTCTGCCTGAGGGATTAATCTTAAAGCCCCAATTGGAATGGCTGGTTAATGCAGCAAAATCCGATCAGCACAAAACGGAAATTAGTTATCTCGCCAATCAAATGACGTGGAGCTGTAATTATGTTGCGCTGCTGAATACGAGGGATACGGAAATTGATCTGACAGGATGGGTCACTGTAACAAATAATTCAGGTACAACTTTTAAGAATGCTGGTCTGAAACTTGTAGCAGGAGACGTAAATCTTGTGCAAGAGAATCAGATGAGAGTCAGAGGTATGATGAAATCGCAAGTAGCGATGGATGAAGCGTCTGCAGCACCGCAATTTGAGCAAAAAGAACTTTTTGAATACAAATTGTATTCGCTCCAGCGTAAAACGGATCTCAGCAACAACGAAACAAAGCAAATCGAATTAACCTCAGCCAGAAATGTTGCGGCAAAGAAGGTCTTTATTTATGACGGCCTTTCCGGTCAATGGCGTTACTGGTACAATAACTATTCTTACCGCTCTCAGGGAAGCGTCGGACAGCAATCGAATAAAAAGATCGGCGTATTTGTAACATTAAAAAATGAAGAAAAAGCCGGACTCGGTATTGCCCTGCCTAAAGGCAAAGTACGGGTTTACAAGCGAGATGATGACGGGAAGGAACAGTTTGTTGGGGAAGATCAAATTGACCACACGCCGAAGGATGAAGAGATAAGACTGTATCTGGGAAATGCATTTGATATTGTAGGTGAACGGGCACAAAAAGATTTTCGTGTTGTCGTTTCAGGTCATATTGTTGACGAGACATTTGAAATAAAGGTGCGTAACCACAAATCGGAGCCGGTTGAAGTCCTTGTATACGAACATCCCTGGCGGTGGAATCAATGGGAAATAACCAGGACCAATTCGAATTGGGAGAAAGTGGATCAGACCACTATAAGGTTTCCGGTAAAGCTGAAAAAAGACGAAGAAAAAACGATCACATATACAATCAGATACAGCTGGTAAAGTAATAGCATTTTCAAATAAAAAGCCGCCGTGAAAACAGTAACGGCGGCTTTTGTTTATTAAAACATAAGAGTCTTAGACTTTACGTTTTCTTAATGTTTGAGTCCAGTTTTTTATTTGTTTTTTTACTTCCTGCGGACTTGTACTGCCGGCCGATTGTTTGCGCTTAACGCTTGTCTGCGGCAATATAAAATCAAATATATCCGGTTCAAATTTTGGAGAAAACTCTTTCATCGTTGCAAGATCAAGATTGCCAAAGTACATTTTATGCGTTACACAATACTGGACGACTTCACCAGTGATCCTGTGCGCCTCACGGAACGGGATGCCTTTTGTGACAAGATAGTCAGCCATATCAGTTGCAGTCAGGAAATCTGTGCGAAGCTCTTCTTCAAGATGAAATTTGTTGAACGTCGTATGGACCAGAACATGTGCCATGACCAGCAGGGATTCTCTGACTGTTTTGACGGTATCAAACATCGGGAGTTTATCCTCCTGCATATCACGATTATATGCAAGCGGCAGTCCTTTCATCGTTGTAAGGAGATTTATCAATGATCCATAAACGCGTCCTGTTTTGCCGCGGATCAATTCAGCCATATCAGGATTCTTTTTCTGCGGCATTATGCTGCTGCCTGTAGTGTAGGCGTCGCTGATTTGAGCAAAAGAAAATTCTTTGGTAGTCCAAAGAACAAGTTCTTCAGCAAGGCGGCTCAGGTGCATCATTGTTAAAGAGCAGCCGGAGATAAATTCAATTATGAAATCACGGTCGCTTACAGCATCGATACTATTCTCCACGATGCCGTCAAAACCCAGTTTCTTTGCTGTTTTTAACCGGTTAATAGGAAACGGAGTTCCAGCAAAAGCGGCAGCGCCAAGCGGTGATTTATTCAACCGTTCACTGCAATCCTGCATGCGCTCGTAATCTCTTTCCAGCATATTTATATATGCAAGCAGATGGTGAGACAGCATAACGGCCTGAGCCCGCTGTGTATGAGTGTAGCCGGGCATCAAGACTCCATAATTTTTTTCGGCTTTATTAAGCAGAACACGCTGAAGGTTTGTTATGAGTTTATTGATTTCTTTTATGGATGAACGCAGGAAAAGCCGCTCATCCAGTGCGATCTGGTCGTTTCGGCTTCTGGCAGTGTGAAGTTTACCGCCGAGAGCTCCGATTTTTTGTGTCAGGCGCTGTTCTATTGCCGAATGAACATCTTCATATTCGGATGTTAATTTGAATTTTCCGGTTTTAATTTCCTTACGGATTGCATTTAAAGCCGTACAGATACGGTTTGCTTCCGAAGATGTCAATACTTTCACGGAAGCGAGCATTTCCACGTGAGCAATACTGCCGGCAATATCTTCTTCGTACAGATGCCGGTCGAATTCGATTGAAGAAGAAAAATTCAGTGCAATTTCGGCAAGCGGTTCTTTGAAACGCCCGCCCCAGAGTTTTTGAGTGGCCATGTGCGATGTCCGAAATAGTTGTATTTGATAAGAAATTCTCTGTTGATAAGATAAGGAATTTAATACGTGAGAGCAACGTGCAAAAAAACGCCTGCTATCAGAAAACAGAATAAAAGGCTTTTCATTACAGGATATTGTACTACTTTATTAGTAACATTTTCTTCGTACTGGTAAACGATCCTGCTTTCATTTTGTAGAAATATATACCACTGGACAGGTTTGAATTCTCAAATGTAACTTCATGCACACCGGCATTTTCAAACTTATTTTTCAAAACCATAACTTCCTGACCAATGGAATTATATACCTTTATTTCCAACATCGTACTCATCGGTAATTCATAAATTATTGTTGTTGATGGATTAAAAGGGTTTGGATAGTTTTGGTATAATGAAAACTTTTTAGGAACGAGATTCGTTTTCCCGGTTACATTTGTCAATACGGTTTCATTGTATAATGAGTCTATTTCATCGTTTGTTAATGCTTTAGCATAAATACGGATATCGTCAATAATACCATCGTAATAGCTATGAAAAGCACTCGTATTTCCGTATTCATGACTTGCACCTACACAAATGCTTTGCGTTGAATTTAGAGTTGTAGTTCCAATAATTCCTAACTGGCTATGTATCGATGTATTAGATAAGCTGCCATCAATATAAAGTTTCAGGCGTTCTGCTTCAGATAGACTTCCGTCAAAAACCACTGCAAACTGAAACCAAACATTTTTTGTTACTGGATTTGACAGCCATATATAATTACTTGCATCTCCATTAGAAAGGACAGTAGCCGTGACAAGCCCCTCCTGGTGAGAAATATTCCATTGATACGGACCAGATCCTCCGGCACTCTTACTCATAATAAGACCACCGCCGCTTGAAAAGCTTCCGTAATTCCTTGTCTTTGCCCAACCGGTTATAGTAAATTTTGCCACTGGCGCGCAAAACACTCCATCCAAAATATCGCCGAATTGTATTGTATTACTAAATCCATTAAAACTATATGCGCTTGAGTCTTTTCCAAAACGGTCTTTTGTTAATGATGCATTTATATATACGGCGTTGTATCCGTTACTGCTGCTGTCATCCGCATTGCCGCTGAAGGGATAATATGCTGCAAGTCCGTTTTCTAAATAATGTACATTAATTACAACAATATCCGTATCCAGTCCGCCTTTACTGTCGTCAACTATAAGTAATATATTGTGAATACCGATTGGTAAGACTATTGATGGATTGATACCAGCTGTCAATAAAGTATCGGATTCTTTCCATGTATATGTAAGAGTATCCAAATCGGCGTCAGATGACAAAGAAGCATCAAGAGCTACCAGTGCTCCGGAGGTACTGTCAGTATATATTACTTGATCAGGTCCTGCATTTGCAGCCGGAGTACTATTTATTGTACTCCACCCGTTTTCATGATGTAACGAATCAATTTCCTCCTGATTCAATGCTTTCGCGTAAATGCGGATATCATCAATATCGCCGTTATAGAAATGGTTAGGTATTTGAGGACTATTAGTTAAATGTGATGCTCCAACAGTCAAATATTGCTCGTTTTCCGTTATTGATGTACCGAGCGTACCGATATGCTGGTAAACTGATGTTCTGGAAATATCTCCATTATAATACAATTTGACTCTCTGCATTTCCGGTAAAGTACCGTCGAATACCAGTGCGAATTGGTACCATTGATTCAATGGTGCAGGAGTTATGAGTGCGATGTAATTTTCGGACAGGGTATCTGAAAACACAGCTCCATAGAGAAATCCTTCTACATGAGAGATATTCCATTGATACGAGCCGTAGTTACCTGTTCCATTTTTACCCAAGATGGATCCTGCCCCATAAGTGAAACTGCCCGAAGTTCTGGTCTTTGCCCAGCCGGTTATTGTGAATTTTGCGATTGGCGCGCAAAACACTTCATCTAAGATATCACCATATTGTATAGTATTACTGCTTCCATTAAAACTAAATGCACTTGATTCTTTTCCGAAGCGATCGGAGGTAAATGGCGCATTGACAAAAGTTGAGCCGTATCCATTGCCGCTGCTGTCATCGGCATTACCGCTGAAGGGATAATATGCTATTAGACCGTTTGGTAAATAATGTATATCAATTACTACCATATCTGTATCCAGGCCACCCTTACTATCATCAACGATAAGTGAGATATTGTGTATACCGGTCGGTAATAATATTGATGGATTGATTCCGGTTGTTAATAAAGTATCAGATTCTATCCACGTATATGTAAGTGAATCCAAGTCTGCATCAAATGATGAAGATGCATTAAGAGTCGCCAATGCTCCGGAAGTACTGTCTAAATACACTATTTGATCGGGTCCTGCGTTTGCTACCGGTTGATGATTTGTTGTATCCCAACCGCTTTCATGATATAAAATATTAATTTCTTCTTTTGTCAATGCTTTCGCATAAATACCAATATCATCGACAACTCCGTCATAGAAACTGTGAAGATATTGCGGGTGAGCATATTCATGACTTGCACCGATGCAGATACTTTGTGAACTATTTAAAGTAGAGGAACCAAGCATTCCTAAGTGCTTGTATATGGATGTTTTGTTAGTATCGCCATTAATATAAAGCTTTAGACGGTCTAGTTCCGGCAAACTTCCATCAAACACTAATGTAAATTGAAACCATTCATTTATTGGAACCGGATTAGAAAGCCAGAGAAGGTTTTGACCAATTCCATCTGAAATTACTGCAGCACAAACCAGTCCATCTTGATGAGATATATTCCACTGGTAGGGTCCGGTGGGTCCTCCAGCGCTTTTACTCATAATTAAGCCGCCGCCTGTTATGAAACTGCCGCATTTTCTTGTCTTTGCCCAGCCGTTTATACTGAATTTTGCATTGGGTGCACAAAATATATTGTCTAAGATGTCTCCAAACTGTATTGTATTATATTTACCATCAAAAATGTATGCACTGGAATCTTTTCCAAAGCGATCCATCGTTAACGATGCATCTATATATACGGCATCGTGTCCATTTCCGCTGTTGTCATTTGTATTGCCGTTAAATGGATAAAAAGCTGCGAGGCTGTCTGTTATGGCTTGCGCCGGTAAAAATAATGGTAAGAAGAATAGAATTAGTATTGGATAACATGCTATTCGTATGTAAAAACCTGAGGAAAACATATAATCTCCTCTGTAGAAGTAGTTAGTAGAGAATGGAATCGAAAGCAATATATGTATTGAATTTGAAAATTTCAAGGACAAGTGGCACAGGAGCGAAAAAGCGCTGTAATTAATTGCTATTTTGCACTTTTTACATATTCCTCCAATCCTGCCGCAATCTGCTCTGCTGCTTTTTTCCAGAATCCGTCATCCAGCAAAATCATCTCTTCTTCAGGATTGGAAAGAAAAGCGGTCTCAACGAGTACATTAGGGACTTGTGTCAGTGAGTTCAATGTAAAATTAAAGCTTCCTACTACACCGAATTGAGGAAGTCCTATCGAAAGCATCTTTTCATAAATAATATCAGCCAGCTGTTTAAATCCGATATGGCGGTAATATGTGCTGACACCGCAGAGAAGAAGCGGATTTGATGACTCGCCTGCAGAGTTGCAGTGTATGCTCACCAGAAGCTGTGAATTCGACCGCAGTATTTTGTCAATCCGTTCCGACATGTAAGGACCTTCATCTTCGCCGCGCGTCATAATAACCTTTGCGCCTTTTGATTTTAAAATGCTTTCAAGATGCCGGGCAATGATTATGGTTATATCTTTTTCCAGAGTACCCGTAGCACCGACCGCTCCTTTATAATCGCCGCCATGTCCGGCATCGACCGCGATTGTAATTCCCCCTAAAACAGAACTGCTTGAAACAGGAACCGGCGGCCTGCGGATTTTTATATGCATTGTATTGCCGGCATATTCAATATCATATCCCCAATGTTCATGCAGGAGAGTAATTGTCAGGCGGTACTGATCTGTTGTGACCTGTTTCCAGGTAATACTCTCGATACCGCGTGCGGTTTGGTTTTGAGAGATCCAATTTGTATTAGAAGTCGCTCCGAATATATCGACGATAATCGTGTTCGGATTGACAGTCTGTTCGCTTATGTAGGGTAATTTTTCTGATAATGCGATTTTTATTATGTCTTCCGATTTATTTCCGGATACGGATATAGCACCAGCAAGAGAACGCGGCCGGGGTGTGTCAGGAGGCAGTAATTTTGCATATTCTTCGGGAAGCCAGGCATCCATCGTTTCGGATAAACGAATTCGATACTGCGGCCCGGTTTTTCCGGTTATTTCAAGCCGTACACCAGTCTGAAGAAAACCTAATTTCGATCCGCCAAGCCGGTCAGTGCCGAGTCCGGTATTGAGATACACCCGGCTTCCAATAACCTCAGCGACGTGAATTATTTTCCGCTTAAAAAATGATACTTTAGCTTTTGATTCCCTTTTTTCTGAATTCCAGAAACTCTTTTTCAGCTTAAATATGACCTGCACGTCGTAAATTTCGTCGTTCGGTTGAACGGTATAATTGCCGACATAAACTCCGGAAAATCCGTCTGCTTCGGCAGGGGATTGTTCGTGCATGGTAATATCCGGCTCGATTCCCGGTATCTCACATGTCGCTTCCCAGCCCGGACTTCCTTTAAATCTTAATTCAAGCACATCTCCTTCAACCAGCCACATATCCTGAGCCGGCCTCATCATTGCGTCTTCGATAACCAGAGTATCGATAGGCGAATTTTTCATTGGCTCGGGCCGGATTATTACAAAATCCTGATATAACGAATCACCGGCTGTTGAGACGGCTAAAAACCGGAAATTGTTAATACCGGTTTCGATGGTTATGAGTCCGACAAACGCACCGCTTGAATAAACTTTAGATTGGTTTCCGTTAACGAATGCCGCCGCGTCAGGAGAAGTACAGGCAGCATACCGTAGGCGTGAAGAAAAAGTCCGGATTGTGTCTTTATCCGGGATCTGAACACGTAGAAATAAGGAATCCTTGCCTGCGGGTATCTGAGCAGGCTGTTGCTGGAATGCATCTATTCTAACCTGAGCAATTATGCTTGATGTGAAAAGAAGTAATATGATGAATGAACGGAACATGAAAAAGATCATTTGTTTTTAATTATTTTTAAATCGAGTAAAATATTTATCTATTTCAGGACGAAGCTCTATGCCTGCTTTTTCAAAGCAATCGAGTAAATCATTATATGTTCCTTTCCCTGCAAGGAAATTCCAAAACTCGTCTGCAACCATAACCTCTTCTTTTAAATCAAGCATCCCTTTCATAGTCCATCGTTTATAAGGTTCAGGTCCGTAAGGATTATATGGTATTGATATAAGAGTATGTACTTTTGCTTTTGGTTTTTTATAAAAATATATAGCAAGCCATTCCAGTAAATTTCTTTTATAAGAAATAAAATCTGTTTTGTTAGGTTTTACTGTTTTTAGATCAAACATATATACTTCATCTGATTTTGAAATCAAGAATAGATCTACTTTTACAGACTTAAATTTTTCCTTACTACCTTTTTGTGCTACTCCTCTTATACACTCAATTTCTTCCTTTTTATTTACCTCACCATTTACAGAAAGACGGTTCATTATTTTTTGAATTTCCTTTTGAGCGCTAACTGTAATGACTTTTTCAAGTTCATATTGAGTTTGTACTTCTTTAAAATATGGACGCGCTAATTCGCGTGCAACTGGTTCATATATCGATATACCAAAAGTAGTATTTAATGATTGTATAAACGAAAATAGTGCTATCCTGTCTTTCCCTAATAATCGGTAGTGGAATGGCATATTTTCTGTCTCAGGTCTATAATTTTGGAACTTGTCTCGAAGACAATTCTTTATTGTCTCGGTTATTCTATTTTTATCAGATTTAGATAATGACATCTTTGTATTCAACCATATTATTATTTTTGATCAATATTTGATAAATAAATTGAATGCTCTATAGCGTCATACCATGGGATATAATCACCTAGTTTTGTACACACATCGTCAATTTCTTTATTTGTAAGCTTTCTATCGAGACAATCTATGGCAACATTTTGTATGTCTTCTATAGTAATACGATAAACAGTTTTGTCTTTTCTCATTTTATTCTCCCTTCAAATGAAATATTATTTCTGAATAAGCACCTTTGTCTTTTTCAGTTCTGTTAAGGACAGGGCGTTTGAATTGATTGACTATTTTCATTCCGGTTTTTTCTGCAATAATCGGATAAAGGTTCCATTTATCATTTGCTACCAAAAATACATTATAATTCTTAGCTAAATATTTTTTACAATTCAATAATACTTCAGAAATACCGCTTACATACATATCTTTAGCTTCTTTTCCTTGTCCGTTTTTCATACGCCCAATTTCTAATTCATCCTGCCGTTTAAATCCGAATAAGTCATATGCATAAGCGTGCTGCTCATGGTAGTCGATTAAACCAACATAAGGAGGACTTGAAAATATTCCGTTAATTTTTTGTTTCTTAACTAATTTAGCCAGTTCAGGATTCTTCTTTTGAAGTGCATCTACGATATCTATCGTTTTTCCATCACCCGTTAAACAATATTGAATAGTATTTGTGCGATATTTTTGGTCAAATTGTGAAAGGCGATAAATTGTGTCTTTTGCGTAAGTCTCCCACCATTTTAGTATCGAAAACAAGGGTTTGCAGATTTTCCCATGTTTAGCACAATAATATGTTGTTGTAACCGGTTCAAGTAAAGTGGCTAAATCAGCATGAGTTGTAGCTCGACAAGAGCGAATTGTTCGACTTAATATAACACTTATAATTTTCTTTGTATCGATATTTTTAATTTTCTTTATTTCATTAAATACACATTCAATTTCATTACGAATGTGGGGAAAATACCATTTGTCAAGAAAAGTGTCTTCTTTTGATTGGCGGATTTCAATATTATATTCTTTCACTAATTTTTTAAAAATTGGTAAAAATTCCTTTTCTTTTGTTGGGCCATAGGTTTCTTCGTCTATTTCGTCACGTTTTATTTTGTATTTATATTCTGGTACTGGGAAAAATTCATTATTAAATTTGTAAAGTTCCTGTAGAAGCCGCTCTTCGAATTGTAAAGTATGTGAATTAGTCAGGAAGGATTTTAAAGAAAAAGTTATTCGTTGAATTTCCTTTTGCACATCGAGCAAATCATACTTTTTTATTTTGCAATTGCTGATCAATGCATTGAAGGCGGAAATATCTATTCCTATTGCATGCATACCAAGCTCGTTAGCCTGGACTAATGTTGTCCCGCTTCCACAGAAAGGATCTAATATTATATCACCTTTATGGAAATAAACTTCTTTTTTAAATGAATCGGTGTGATTGTCTAAAAAATATTCAACTAATTGAGGGATGAATTTACCTTTATATGGATGCAAACGATGAACATGTTTTGTTGTTTCAGCTTCTTTATATTGATCAAACGAAAGTGTCCAATTTAAATCCTTACCAAGTTTATCTTTCCAAGAAATTTCACGATGTCCATTAAAGGATTTGTAATAATCCTTTAATTCCTGCAAAGATACCTGTAAGCTGCCATTATTCCCGTGTTTCTTTATTCGTCCGTATTGAACTAGATAAGAAATATTCGAAGATGTTACATTCTTACCTAAATGATTAGATGCCCATTTTGCTGCACTTCTGATATCCAATAAATCAGATTCTCTTTTTTCTGACTCAATTAAAGATGTTTGTAAAGGGATTTGCTGTTCGGAAACACGTGATATTCTACGAGTTTTGCGCTTTGTCTTATACCGTATATTCTTTTTCTTTACTTTTAACATTCTTTTTATTCTTCAGGTATGAACTTTATATGAATGTATCAGTTTTCTTGGGAGAATGCAAACGGTTCGGGAAAATGCATAAAAAAATCCCCACTGCACCTGCGCGCAATGGGGATAGATAATAAAAAAACTGATTACTTTTTCTTCTTCAGCATATTCTTGTTTACAGAATAGAATGTTTTTACCGGCAAGCCGTAGATCTTTATAAATCCTTCACTTGCTTTATGATCGAACGAATCTTCTTCCGTGTATGTCGCCAGTTTTGTGTCGTAAAGCGAATAAGGCGATTTTCGTCCTGCTATTTCGATACCTCCTTTGTACAGCTTCAGCTTTACCAGTCCCGTTACGACTTTCTGTGTCTCGTTCACGAATGCATCCAAAGCAGAGCGGAGAGGTGTGAACCATAAGCCGTTATAAATCATATCGGCATAATCTGCCGCGAGTTTAGATTTGTAGTGCGATGTGTCTTTGTCCAGTACCAGGCGTTCAAGCTCGCGGTGGGCAAAGTGAAGAATGGTGGCGGCGGGAGCTTCGTAGACTTCGCGTGATTTTATCCCCACCAGCCGGTTCTCTATCATATCAAGTCTGCCTATTCCGTTCTTGCCGCCTATTTCGTTAAGACGATCTATTAGCTGAATACCAGGCATTTTTCGCCCGTTCAGTTTAACGGGAACTCCGTTTTTGAATTCAATAGTTATTGTTGTCGGTTTATTCGGTGCAAGATTAGCCGGAATAGTACGCTGGTATGCATCTGCAGGCGGAGAAACCATCGGATCTTCCAATACACCGCACTCGATTGCAGTACCCCAGAGATTTTCGTCAATCGAATACGGATTCTTTTTTGTAGCCGCGACAGGAATGCCATGTTTTTCACAATAGGCAATTTCCTCTTCGCGCGATTTGAATTCCCATTCACGTACCGGAGCCAGCACTTTTAATTGCGGGGCAAGAGCGGCTACGGATACTTCAAACCTGACCTGGTCATTTCCTTTTCCAGTGCAGCCATGCGCAACTGCTGTGCAGCCTTCCTTTAATGCCACTTCAACCAGTGATTTTGCCAGCAAAGGCCGGCCTATTGCTGTCGCCATCGGATAATTGTGTTCGTACAGAGCACCGGCTTTAAGAGCAGGGAAGATATACTCTTCTACAAATTCCTTTCGAAGATCCTGCATATATGCTTTTACTGCGCCGGTCTTCATTGCTTTTTCTTTTACACCGATCAGTTCTTTTTTCTGTCCAAGGTTTCCTGTAACGGTAATAATATCCGCGTTATATTTTTCCTGAAGCCATTTCACAATTACCGATGTATCCAGGCCGCCCGAATATGCGACGGCAATGCGTTCCTTTTTCACTTTATTTCTCCTGATTATTATTCTTTATTCCTACTCGCTGACTTTATTGCTTAATACTATTAGCTGATACATATTAAAGTAATTCCAGGATTTCCCGATCCAAGATCCGGATCAGAAATTTGTCCGTATTCTTTTCTAATTCTAATTGTTTTCTCATCAAATATATCATATTCTTCGCCCGGAATAACCGCCGAAAGCCTTTTCCGGTTGCTGTATGCCCAATTACGCACTACTTCTTTCAAGATACCGGGTTTATCTTTGCTGCCATAACCGTGTACTATTTTTAAAATGCATTGTTTGCCTGACATACGAACTTTTTGTAATTCGTTATCTAATATTTTTTCAACATCATCCGATTTCATCGGCGGATGAGCGATATCAATTGTGCGGATATCCAATTATCAATGCTGTTTTGTTTTAGCTAAAACGTCGCGCAATGCCTGTATAGTGCCTTTAATATTCTTGACCGACCGCGGCAGTATGAATATAGTATTATCGCCTGCAAGAGTGCCGAGAACAGAAGGAAGGCGCAGGTGATCGATAATTTCTGCAACCCCCTGTGCGCGGCCGGGAAGTGTTTTAACGACAACTACACTCTCGTTCGCTTCGATATTTTCGATTTCCATGCCTATGAGTGTTGTGAGCCGCTCTTCTTCATGCTCCGGATTGAGCATATATTTGGCTCCGCTGGGAGTATAGACCCACGCAATACCGAGATCTTTCATATCACGCGATAGAGTAGCCTGTGTGGTTTTAAATCCTTTTTTACGCATAGCAGAGGCAAGTTCGCTCTGCGTATTGATTATATTGTTGGCAATTATCTGTTTGATTGCCAGATGCCGTTGTTGTTTATCCATATGTATTTATCCCTATGATTCGTGTATCATTTGGGTCCCAACACCTTCGTCCGTGAAAATCTCGAGCAGAAGCGAATGCTTGATTCGGCCGTCGATAATATGCACTTTGCGGACACCCTGATTAAGAGTATCGAACGCCGACCGCACTTTGGGTATCATTCCGCCGTGAATTGCACCCTGCTTTATAAGTGATTCAGCTTCTGAATTTGTGAGCGATGAAACAAGCTTCTCTTCAAGAATTACACCTTCGATATCGCTCAGATAAACCAGTTTCTCGGCTTTTAACTCCGCTGCAATAGCTCCGGCCGCAAGATCGGCGTTGATATTAAGGATTTTATTGTCCTCTCCGACTGCCAGCGGGGCGATTACGGGCATCATTCCATTATGAACAAGGAGGTTAAGGAAAGCCGCGTTAACGAAATTCACTTCCCCTACCAGTCCGAGTTTTTTATCCGAATTCTGTTTTGCCCTTAGCAGTCCGTTGTCAACACCGCATATGCCAATCGCATCTCCTCCGTTAGTATTAATAAGGTTTACTATTTCCTTATTCAGTTTTCCTGCAAGCACCATCATTACTACATCTACCATTTGCTCGCTTGTATAACGCTGGCCGTCAACGAATTTTGATTCGATTTTTAGTGCATCTGCAAGATCCGTAATGTCTTTTCCTCCGCCATGTACAATAATTATGTTGATGCCAATTTTTCTAAGGATTGTAACATCCTGGGCGAATGTGACTTTCAGGCGCTCGTCCCTCATTGCCGCACCGCCGTATTTTATCACAAATGTTTTGCCTTCGTATGTCTGTATATAAGGAAGCGCTTTGATAAGAACTTCGGTTTTTGTCTGAGTATTGATCATGTTATTTTATTATCCTTAAAAATAATTGTTCAATTAATACAAATTAAGATCTGTAACTTGCATTAATGTTCACATATTCTTTTGATAGATCGCACGTCCAGAAAAGGGATTTTGCGGAACCCTGATGCAGGTTTATCAGTATGGTTATATCTTTTTGTGATAGAGCTTCTTTAGCTTTAGCTTCGTCGAGCACAATCTCGTAATTCGGTTTAAATACAGGCAGGTTGTTAAAGCTGATGGATACATTTGCCGGATTGAAATCGATGCCTGAGTATCCGACTGCAGCCAGAATCCGTCCCCAATTTGCATCTGCCCCATGAATTGCCGTTTTGACCAGATTGGAATTTGCCACAGAGCGCGCAGCCTTTGTCGCTTCTTCTTCGGTTCGTGCTCCCTGTACAGTTATCTCAATAAGTTTTGTTGCGCCTTCGCCATCGCGTACAATCATCTTTGCGAGTTTAATTAAAACGTATTCCAATGCTGAAAGGAATTGCCTGAATTCAGGTGAATCCTGCTGTATCTCATTATTTTTTGCGGCGCTGTTGGCGAGAACAAGCAGCATGTCGTTTGTGCTCATATCGCCGTCCACAGAGATGCAGTTGAAAGAACGATTGTTCGCGATTTTCAGGGCTTTCTGAAGTGCGGAATGCGAGACAGCGGCGTCTGTGGTTACGAAAGCAAGCATTGTTGCCATGTTCGGTGCTATCATTCCGGATCCTTTTGCCATTCCGCCTATTGTTATAACTGATGAGCCGCAATTAAAGCTTACGGCGCATTCTTTAGAGAACAGATCGGTAGTCATAATTGCTTCTGCAGCGTCTTTATTTCCTTCGACTGAAAGCTTTGCTGCCAGCTCACGAATCCCGTCTGTTATCTTTTCTATCGGAAGGAATTGTCCGATTACGCCTGTGGAAGATACCATTACCTGTTCCTTCGGCAGGCCGAGAGCATTTGCCGTTGTTTCGATCATTGTCCATGCGTCTTTCATTCCACGTTCGCCTGTACAGGCGTTCGCATTGCCGCTGTTGACAATTATTGCGGAACAAAGGTTAGATTTTTGAAGCTGCTGTTTATCGGCTTGAAGAGGGGCAGCTATGACTTTATTCAGGGTAAACACACCGGCTGTTACGGCAGGTGTTTCTGATTTAACAATTGCGATATCCTTTTTTACTTTTCTTATTCCGCAGTATAATCCGCCTGCT